>CAIRAS010000139.1 GCA_903876615.1 uncultured Holophagaceae bacterium | reverse complement strand
TTCTATCCGGTTTTCAAAGACGCCCCCATGCTTCCACATGGTCGAAACTGCCTTTCGGCACCTTCTTGCACCCCGCAGCCTCAACTGCGCAGGACAATCAGACTAACACCAGGGCCCAATGACGCAACAAAAAATTTACCTCGGGGGGCCAGAACCTTCCGCCAACGCTACGCCTTAGGCCATCATGGGCCCATGGAGCTGCCATGAAGACCCTCCGGAAAGCGGTCATTCCTGTTGCGGGGCTCGGCACCCGATTCCTCCCCGCCACCAAGGCCCAACCCAAGGAAATGCTCCCCTTAGTTGACACGCCGGTCATCCAATACGTGGTCGAGGAGGCCATCCGGGCGGGCATCGAGAGCCTGGTCCTGGTGACCGGGCGAGGCAAGGCGGCCATCGAGAACCACTTCGACGTCGCCTTCGAGCTCGAGGACACCCTGCGGCGCCGGGGCAAGCAGGAGGACCTGGAGCTGGTGCAGGGCATCAGCAACCTGGCCCACTTTGCCTACGTGCGCCAGGGTGAACCCCTGGGTCTCGGCCACGCGGTCCTCTGCGCGCGCTACGCTGTCGGCGACGAGCCCTTCGCCCTGCTCCTCGGCGACGATGTCTTCGACGAGCGGGACTCGGCGCTGGAAGCCCTCATCGCCGCCTACCGCACCACCGGAAAGTCCGTGGTGGGCGTGCAGGAAGTGCCCCTGGACCATGTCTCCCGCTACGGCATCGTCAACGCCACGGATACCCCCGACGTGCCCTGGAATGTGACAACGATTGTCGAAAAGCCAGCGCCGGAAGACGCACCCAGCCGGTGGGCCGTGGTCGGCCGCTACGTGCTGGAGCCCAGGGTCTTCGAGCACCTGGCCGCGCTGGAACCCGGCGTCGGCGGCGAGTACCAACTCACCGATGCCCTGGCCGCCCTGGCCCGGGAAGGGCGGCTGGTCGCCGCCTCCATTCCAGCCAAGCGTTACGACACCGGCAACAAGCTGGACTACCTGAAGGCAAACATCGAGTTCGCCCTCAAGCGCGACGAGCTGCGACCCGAGTTCATCGCCTACCTGAAGGAACTGGCCCGAGGCCTGTAGCTCGGGTCAGCGCCGCAGGCGCAGCGCGTTGAGCACCACCGTGAGGCTGCTCAGGCCCATGGCCACACCGGCCAGCATGGGACCGCCGAAGCGCTCCAGCTGCCCGAAGGCCGCCAGCGGCACCAGCACGAGGTTGTAGCCGAAGGCCCAACCCAGGTTCTGCCGGATCACGCGATGGGTGCGCAGCGCCAGGCGCCGCGCCGCGAGGATCGGCTCGAGGCCCGGCCGCAGCAGGACCAGCGGTGCCGCCGCCATGGCGGCCCCCGTGCCCTGCTCCCCCGCCCCGGAGCCCATGGCGATGCCGCAGTCCGCCTGGGCCAGGGCTGGCGCGTCATTCACACCGTCGCCCACGAAACAAACGACTGCACCCCGCGCTTGCAGTGTCTTGAGGTGCGCCAGCTTGGCTTCCGGACGCACCTCGGCCGTCACCTCCGAGATGCCCGCGGCCTCGGCCATGGCCCGCGCCGGAGCGGCCCGGTCCCCGGTCAGCAGGTGTAGACGCAGGCCTTGCTGCTTGAGCTGGGCCACCACGCCAGGGGCCTCGGCGCGGAGCCGGTCCCCCAGGATGAACACCCCCTGGAGCCCTGAAGCATCGGCGAGCCCCACGGCGATGCCGTCATCCCCGATCGGGGGGAAGGCCGTCTCCAGGAAAGCGGCACTGCCCAGGCGCCAGGCCCGGCCTTCCACGTCCCCGGTGATCCCGCCCCCGGGGTGGGACCGGAAGGCCTGGACCGGAAGGTCCGGCCCGGCATGGGCCGCCCGGAGTCCCCGGGCGATGGGGTGCTCCGAGTCCCGCTCGAGACTCGCCCCGACTGCCAGGAGGGTGGCTTCGGGCAGCCCCGCACAGGAGATGGTCTGGCGCAGCCGGGGCCGGCCTTCGGTAAGTGTTCCCGTCTTGTCGAAGACCAGATCGGTAGCCTGGCCCAGGGCCTCCAGGGCGGCGGCATCGCGCACCAGCACGCCCTGACGGGCCGCAGCGCCGAGTCCCACCATGACTGCCACTGGGGTGGCCAGCCCGAGGGCGCAGGGGCAGGCGATCACCAGCAGCGTCACCGCCGGGCGCCAGGCCTGGGTGAACCCGCCGCCGAGCCACCACCAGCCGGCGAAGGTCACCGCCGCGAGGACGAGGATGAGCGGCACGAAGACCGCGCTGATCCGGTCGGCCAGGTCCTGGGCCGGTGCCTTGGAGCCCTGCGCCTGGGCCACCAGCGCGGCCATGCGGGCCAGCTGCGTGTCGGCCCCAACGGCGAGCACCTCCAGCTCCAGCGCCGAGCCGTGCACCACCGTGCCGGCCACCAGCGCCTCACCCGGGCCCTTGGGCACCGGCAGGGGCTCGCCCGTGAGCATGGACTCATCGACCTCGGCCAGGCCGGAGCTCACCCGACCATCCGCAGGCACCGCCTGCCCCGGCAGCACCCGCACCCGGTCGCCCGGATGCAGCACCGAGACGGCCACCTCCAGCACGGAGCCGTCGGCTTCGATCCTCAGCGCCGTGGGGGGCGCAAGAGAGAGCAGCGCCTTCAGGGCGTCCGTTGCCCGGGTCTTCGCCCGGGCTTCGAGATACTTGCCGGTGAGCAGGAAGGCCACCAGGGCCGCGGCAGTCTCAAAGCTGAGGTGATGGGCCCCATGCCACCATTCGCCCACCGCGAAGGTCCAGGCGATGCCAGCACCCAGCGCGATAAGCGTATCCATGGAGGCCTGGCCATGCCGGGCCTGACGGAGCGCGCGCTGGAAGAAGCCCAGCCCCGCCCCGAAAACCACGGGCGTGGCCAGCAGCAGCTGCACCCACCCGGGCAGGTGCCAGCCCAGGCCCGGGACCATCGTCACCAGCATGGGGGCCGTGAGCACCAGGGCCAGGAGCATGCGCCGCCGGGCGGGAGCAAGGTCATCACCCGCAGGCTTGTCTGGCTCAATCACGGCCAGGCCGTAGCCGGCATCCTCCATCTGGAAGGCCAGGGCCTCGAAGGTCGCGGAGCCCTCCACGGTCACCGTACTGGTGGCCAGGTTCACAGCCGCTGCGGCCACACCCGGCGTGGCCTTCAGCGCCTTTTCCACATGGCGCACGCAGGCCGCACAGGTCATGCCCGAGACGGTATAGGTCTGTTGGCCCAAGGTACGCCCTCCGGGCCCGGGGTTCAGGCCGGACCCACCATCTCATACCCCGCCTCGGCCACGCTTGCGGCCATGGCCTCGTAGGAGGCCTCGCCCTCCACCGTCGCCGTGCCCTTGGCTACGTCTGTGGCGACGGAGGTCACGCCGACCACCCCCTTCAGGGCCTTCTCCACATGCTTCGCGCAACCGCCACAGGTCATACCCTGGACCCGATACACCACACCGCTCATGCTTGCCTCCTCAATGTTTTCAGGCTCTGTGCTCGGCCAGGGCCGGCAGCCGCGCCGACTCCAGCAGCAGGGTTTCCATCAGGTTGCAGCCCAGATCCCGGCTGAAGCCGTCGGGCGTCCCGAGGGTGTTCCGCAGGATGTCCACCAGGAGCTGAATCTCCATCAGCCGGCTCTCCAGGACGGTGAGCTTGCCGGACAGGGCCTCCCGGACGTGCTCGCAGGGAGCCGTGTCCTGACGGAGGGCCCGGAGCAGCTCCTGGACCTCCTCTAGGCTGAAGCCCGCGGCCTGGGAGGCCTTCAGGATCTGGACCCAGTGCACCGCCTCCGGGGGGAAGAGCCGGTAGCCCTTCGGCGACCGCGGCAGCTCGCCAAACACGCCGGCATCCGCGTAGAAGCGGAGGTTGCGGGCCGTGATCCCGGAGCGGGCAGCCAGCTGGCCGATCTTCAGCATCCGGATGGGGGTGCTGACGGCGGGAACGGGGGTGTCGAGTACGGTTGCCACGGGAACCTCCTGGTCAACGACTCCCCTCAGATTAAGATTCCAGCTGAATGGAAACTCAAGGACAAAAATCACAATTCAACTATATGCGCTCTGAGCGATGTATTAACAAGTGGAGGATGGTCACCGCCGCCGGGGTGATCCCCGGGATCCGGCTGGCCTGGCCCAGCGTCTCAGGACGATGAAGCGCCAGCTTTTCCAACACTTCCCTGGAAATACCGTGCAGGTGGTCCACCCGCAGGTCCGAAGGGATCCGCACGTGGTCCCAGGCCCTCTGGCCTTCCAGGAGCCGGGCCTCCCGGTCCCGGTAGGGGGCGTAGCGCAGGTCGAAGAGCAGCAGGTCCCGCTCCCGGGCCGCATCCCAGCCGGGCTGATCCGGGTCCCAACCCTCCAGCAGGGCCAGGCAGGCATCGGCCTCCACCGTCCCCATCTGCTGCCGCCGGAAGAGCTCCGCCAGGGTCAGGCCCGCATCCAGCCGGATGCCGGCCCCCCCCGCAACGGCGCCAAAGGGGCTGGTCTGGGTGACCCAGGCCTCGTCGCAGCGGGCCTTCAGCTGCTCGCGGGCCGCCGCCCGGGCCTCGACCTGGGCCAGTTCCTCGGGCGCGAGGGCTCCCACCGCCCGGGCCACGGCCAGCAGGCGGCTGTCCGCCAGGTCGCAGGCCAGGGCCAGCCGATGCTCGGCCCGGGCCGTGAGCATGCGGTAGGGCTCATCCGTACCCTTGGTGACGAGGTCATCCACCATGACGCCGAGGTAGGCCTGGTCCCGGCCCAGCACCACCGGCTCCTGCTCCCGGAGCCACCGGACGGCGTTGATTCCGGCCAGCAGCCCCTGGCCCGCCGCCTCTTCGTAGCCCGTGGTGCCGTTGATCTGGCCCGCGAACCAGACCCCCTCCAGCTCCGCCACGGAGAGGTCCCGGCGCAGCTGCAGCGGGTCGAAGCTGTCGTATTCGATGGCATAGCCGGGGCGGAGGATCTCCGCCGCTTCAAAGCCCGGCAGGCTCCGCACCATGCGCAGCTGCACCTCCGGCGGCAGGGAGGTGGAGAGGCCCGCCAGGTAGGTCTCCTCGGTCTCGAGGCTCTCGGGTTCCACGAAGATCTGGTGCCGCCCCTTGTCCGGGAACTTCACGAACTTGTCCTCGATGGAGGGGCAGTAGCGGGGGCCCACCCCCTCGATGTGCCCGCCGTAGAGGCTGGACTGGCCGAGGTTCTCCCGCACGATGGCCTCGGTGAGGGCCGTGGTGTGGACGATGTGGCAGGGCACCTGCCGCTGGGGGATGGTGGTGCTGAAGAAGCTGAAGGGCCGGGGCGGGTCGTCGCCCGGCTGGACCAGGAGGCGGCTGAAATCGATGGACCCGCTCGCGATCCGGGGGCTGGTGCCGGTCTTCAGGCGCCGGTGCCGCAAGCCCAGGCTCCGCAGCTGCTGGGCCAGATGGGTGCTGGCGGGTTCCCCGGCGCGACCCGCCTCCAGGCGCCGGGCACCGATGAGGACCTGCCCGTTCAGGAAAGTGCCGCTGGTGACCACCACGGCATCGCAGGGCAGCACGGAGCCGTCCAGCAGCTCCACCCCCAGCAGGCCCCGGGTACCCTCCCGCCAGAGCAGCCGGGCGGCCATGCCCTGGCGCAGCTTCAGCTGGGCCGTGCGCTCCAGCAGCCGCCGGGCGGCAATGCGGTACTTGACCTTGTCGGCCTGGGCCCGGGGCCCGCGCACGGCCACGCCCCGGCTCTCGTTGAGAATGCGGAAGTGGATGCCGGTGGCGTCGATGAGACGGCCCATGGCGCCCCCCAGGGCGTCGAGCTCGCGCACCATGTGGCCCTTGCCGACCCCCCCGATGCTGGGATTGCAGCTCATCTGGCCGATCTGGTCGAGGTTCATCGTAAGCAGGGTCGTGGCCATGCCCATCCGGGCCGCAACCTGCGCGGCCTCAAGTCCCGCGTGCCCTCCGCCGATGACGACAACCTGCTGCAAGCGCTCCTCCTGGGGGATCAGGATACCCTCGGGGCCCGGATCCCACCCTGCGGGCATGGGATGTGAGAAACTGAGACCATGAAACCCCGACTGACCCCTGAGGACCGCCGAGCCCGTCGCCAGCGCGCGATGCGGCGGGGCATGTTCGTGCTGCCCTCCAGCATCACCATGGCCTCGATCTTCTGCGGCTTCTCCAGCGTGGTCATGTCCATCAACGCCGCCGGCGCGCGGCCAGAGTACTACTTCCAGTGGGCCGCGGGCCTGCTGGTGCTGGCCGGGGTCTTCGACGGCCTCGACGGTCGGGTGGCCCGGGCCACCAACACCGCCACCGAGTTCGGCGTCCAGCTGGACAGCCTGGCCGACGTGGTGAGCTTCGGCATGGCCCCCGCCATCCTGGCCTACCGCTACGGCTTCTTCCACCTGGGCATCCACGACAGCCACCTCCGGGCCGCCGGCTGGGCCGCCTGCTTCGTGTTCACCGCCTGTGGCGCCCTGCGCCTGGCCCGCTTCAACGTCAGTGTGGGCGCCGTGGACCCCCGCTACTTCGTGGGCCTCCCGATTCCCGCCGGCGCCGCCTGCGTGGCCTCGGTGATCATCTGGCACCCCACCCCGCCCTCGGTGACCTTCTGGGCCTACGCCTTTGCCCTAGAGCTGTTCCTGGTGGGCCTGCTGATGGTGTCCACGCTCCGCTTCCCGAGCTTCAAGAAGAAGGCCGCCAGCCCCAAGAGCTCCATGGTCACCAGCCTCAGCATCGTGCTGGTCTTTGCCATGATGATCCTGCTCCAGCACCAGTTCTTCATCGCGTTCTTCAGCACCTACGTCCTGCTGTCCCTGGCCCTGAATGTGGCCTGGAAGGCCGGCTGGCGCGGCATCGAGCCCCCCAACGATGTTGCGGAAGAGCCCGAAACCGTGAACTGAGCCGGACGGAGCCCCTCGCGGATCAGGTCAGGATGCCCGCGATGCAGGCGCTCAGGAAGTTTGCCAGGGTGCCCGCCAGCATGGCCCGGAAGCCCAGTCGGGCCAAGTCGCCGCGGCGCTCCGGCACCAGGGCCCCGATGCCGCCCACCTGGATGGCGATGCTGCTGAAGTTGGCGAAGCCGCAGAGGGCGAAGGTGGAGATGAGCCGCGCCTTGGCGGAGAGGTTGGTCATGGCGCCCAGGTCCAGGAAGGCCACGAACTCATTGACCACCATGCGCTTGCCCAGCAGTCCACCCACCTGGCCCGCCTCGGACCAGGGCACCCCCATGAGGAAGGCCGGGACCTTGAAGGCCCCGCCCAGCACCCACTCCAGCGTGAACCCGGGATGGACGGCCTTCATCAGGCCATTGATCAGGTAGATGAGCGCGATGAAGGCGATCAGCATGACGGCGACGTTGAAGGCCAGCTGGCCGCCCTCGAAGGCGCCGCGGGCCGCCGCGTCCAGCACGTTGGCATCGTGGCAGGGGATGTCGACCTTCACCTCGCCGGCAGTCTCCGGGGCCTCGACTTCAGGCTCCAGCAGCTTGGCCATCATCACGGCCCCTGGCGCGGTCATGATCACGGCGGTGAGCAGGTGGACGATGTCCACGTGCGCCACCTGCACATAGGCGACCATGATGCTGCCGGACACGTGGGCCATGCCCGCTGTCATGATGAGCATGAGCTCGCTGCGGGTCATGCGGGCCAGGAAGGGCCGGATGGTGAGCGGCGCCTCGGTCTGCCCCATGAGGATGCTGGCGGCCACGCTGACGCTCTCGGCGCCGGAGACCTTCAGGAAGCGGCCCATGGCCCGGGCGGCGGCGGTGACCACCCACTGCATCACGCCGAGGTAGTAGAGCAC
>CAIRAS010000138.1 GCA_903876615.1 uncultured Holophagaceae bacterium | reverse complement strand
GGTAGGCGCCGATGTGGGTATGGACGCCCTGGAGCTGTAGCAGGGGTTCGCTCATTTCGCCACCTCGACACCCAGATAGGCTTCCTGGACGATGGGCGAGGCGATCACCGCCGCCGGCTCCCCGTCGGCGACCAGGGCGCCGTTGTGCAGCACGATGATGCGGTCCGACAGCTCCCGGACGACATCCATCTTGTGCTCCACGAGCAGGATGGTCTTGTCGCGCTGGGCCTTCAGGCCCCGGATCAGGTCCAGGATGACGGGCACTTCATCCACGCTCATGCCCGCGGTGGGCTCATCGAACATGAACACATCCGGCTCCAGGGCCATGAGGATGGCGACCTCGAGCTTGCGCTGGTCGCCGTGGGGCAGGGCGCTGGCGGCCAGGTCCCGCTTGGCGGTGAGGGCGACGGTCTCCAGCACCTCCTCGGCGCGGGTGATGAGGGCCCGGTGGCTGCTCCAGATGCTCCAGAGGTTGTGGCCCAGCCCGGCGCGGGACTGCACGGCGAGGCGGATGTTCTCCAGCACGCTGAGGTTCGGGAAGAGGTTGGTAAGCTGGAAGGCGCGGCCGATGCCGCGCAGGCTCCGCTGGGGCGCCGAGAGGCTGCTGATGTCCTGCCCGTGCAGGAACACGCGGCCGGCGCTGGCCTTGAGCTGCCCCGAGATCAGGTTGAAGTAGGTGGTCTTGCCGGCGCCGTTGGGGCCGACGATGGCGGTGAGCGTGCCCGGCTCGAAGGCGCAGGACACGGCGTTCACGGCCACATGGCCGCCGAAGCGGATGGTGAGTTCTTGGGTCTCGAGGGCGAACGGCATGGGTTCTCGTCGGCATTCAAAGATGGTTGGTGCCAGAAGGAACTGGCCGCGCGCCCACCGGGGCGAACGCGCGGCCAGCTACTGCAGGTCTAGCGCTTGTTGGTGATCGGGATCTGCATCTCGGCGATGGGGATCTCGCGGACCAGCTCGGGAATGGCCCAGGCCACCTTGGGATCAACCTTGATCTTGAAGTGGTACATGGGCTGCATGGCCTGGTGGTCTTCCTTGCGGAAGGTCATCTTGCCCTTGGGGGTCTCGAAGGACATCCCCTCCATGGTGGCGATCAGCTTCTCGGTGCTGGCATCGCCCTTGGTCTTCTTGAGGGCCTCGACCACGGCCATACCGGCGCTCATGCCACCCGCGGTGAAGAAGTCCGGGGGGGTGTTGAAACGCTTCTGGTGCTCCGTGACGAGCCACTTGTTCACGGCATTCTTGGGGATCTCGTAGTAGTAGTAGGCGGCACCCTCGAGGCCGGGGAAGGCCTTGTAGGCAGCCAGGGCCGGCAGGATGTTGCCGCCGGTGGCGATCTCGATGCCGTAGCGGCCGGGGTTCAGGTCGGCGATCTTGAACGGGTTGCCACCGCCAGCCCAGTTGATGAAGATGATCTTCCGACCCTTCAGGTCCTTGAGCTTGTCGAAGATGCGCTGCGCACCGGCGGTGAAGTCGGTGGTGGTCGCAGGCAGGTACTCTTCGTGCACCAGCTTGGCGTTCTTGATGGCGCCCCGGAAGGCCTTCACGAAGTCCTTGCCGAAGGCGTAGTCCTGGGCCAGGGTGGCGATGTTGACGCCGGCCTTGTCGAGGGCCACGGCGTTCGAGATGGCATCCTGGGAGGAGTTGCGGCCCGTGCGGAAGATGTAGCGGTTCCACTTCTCACCGGTGATGGAGTCAGCCACGGCGGGCTCGACCAGCAGGATCTTCTTGTACTCCTCGGCCACAGGCAGCATGGCCAGCGCAACGCCGGAGCTGGTGGGGCCGATGGCGAGGACGGCCTTGTCATCTGCATAGGCGGCAGCCAGCTGGGCCTTGGCCACATCGGGCTTGCCCTGGGTGTCCTTCTCGATGAGCACGATCTTGTGGCCGTTGACCATCATCGTGCCGTTGGTGGCGTATTCCAGGCCCATCAGCAGCCCGGCCTGGGTCTGCTTGGCGTAGGCTTCCAGTACACCCGTCTTGTCATAGACGTGCGCGATCTTGATGTCCTGGGCGACGGCGGAGCCTGCGCCGAAGAGCAGCGACAGGGCCAGACCGGCCAGAATTTTGCGGTTTTTTTGCATGTTGCCTCCTTGGGTTGCCATGAGTTGGTGCTGGAATTCATGCGGCCGTTCCCCAGGGCCCGCTCCCGCGACCCGATGGAAAGCCATTCCCGGATTTCCACCGGGGAACAAAGGGGACGGCGGCCAACTCAAGCCGTCGCCCCCTTCGAATGCCGTGCGTCATTCGCCAAGAGGCCCCTGCCGGGACCGAGGCCCCGGCAGGGTTCGTGGGGGCTAGAACCAGTAGTTCAGGCTCAGGCTGAGCTGGCGCCAGGACTCGCCGTAGCCCAGGCTGCTGTTGCCGAAGGCGCTGTAGCCCGTGAGGAAGCCCTGGTAGTTCACGCGGCTGTCGTTGTTGATGGTGGTGAGGGCCACGCCGATGAAGGCCCGCTTGGTGAGGGCGTAGTCATAGGCGAAGGTCATCTGCTTGGCGGCGGTGTTGGCCTGGGACTCCGTCTTGCCGGCCAGGGTGTAGGTGGCGTAGACGCCGTGGTCGCCCCACTGGTAGGACACGGGGATCTGGATGGCGGTGCGCCCGGAGTCGCCGATGATCGCGCCAGCGGCGTTGAGGCCACCGTTCACCATGCTGGTGTTGTCATACAGGACGCCAGCCTTGATGCCGTTCCACTTGTAGGACAGGCCCAGGCGCATGGCCTTGAGCTCGGTGTTGGTCAGGGAGGCAACGCCAGTTGTTGCGATGGTGTCAGAGCCGCCCTGGAACTTCTGGTCCAGGTAGAGGCCCATGGCGGAGAAGCCATAGCCGTTGTAGAGCACCTTGCCGAAGATGGTGCTGCCGCCCGAATAGCCGGGGTTGGAAGCGATATAGGAGTACTGGGGGCCGGCCGCATTCTTGGAATAAGCCAGGGAGAAGGTCAGCATGCTGGCGGCATCGGGCTTGAAGGTCAGGGAGTCCCACTTGATGACGTTGCGGGACCGCGTGATGCTCAGGGTGTTCTTCTTGCCCAGGAGGCTGACGCCGTCCTGCTTACCAACCATGTAGGTGTCCATGATGTTGAAGATGCCCAGGGCCTGGACATCCCAGACACGGTAGCCCTCACCCGGGTGCTCGAGAGCGGGGGAGAGGTAGCCCACGGAGAGGCCGTCCGTGACATACAGGTGCATGTGACCCAGGTAGAAGTTGCCCCAGGGGGTGCCGATGCCGGCCCAGGTGTCGCCGTCAGCCCAGCCCGTGGCGCCATTGGTTGCCAGGTTTGTAGAAGTAGTAGCCGTAATACCCGTGACGGTAGTCACACCAGTCGTCAAATTAGTGGTGCCAACGCCTGTGCCAGAGGCTGTCCCAGCTCCAACAGCCACCCCGGGCGTGGAGAGGAGTGCGTCACCAGGACGGACGTTCATGGGCATGCGGCTTTCAATGCGCGCGAACACGGTCCAGCCATCGGCGATCTTGGAGGTGCTGGAGATCACGAAGCGGGAGGTGTTGTCGTAGACGCCCGTCTCATTGGCGGTTGGGCGGGCCGTTGCCGCATTCCCCTGGCTGATCTCAGAGTTCTTCACGCCCATGGCGATCAGGCCGCCGATGGTGATGTTGGTGGAGGAGCTCACACCGACCGTGGTCTGGGCCAAGGCGGGTAGGGCTGTGAGGGCCGTGGCAGCTGCGACGACAGCAAAACGAATTTTCATGGCCTGTC
>CAIRAS010000137.1 GCA_903876615.1 uncultured Holophagaceae bacterium | reverse complement strand
CTGAGCGACGACGACAAGCTCATCGTGGCCCGCGCCCGCAAGATCCAGCGCTTCCTCAGCCAGCCCTTCTTCGTGGCCGAGCAGTTCACGGGCATGGCCGGCAAGTACGTGAAGCTCGAGGACAGCATCAAGGGCTTCAGCGAGATCTGCGACGGCAAGTGGGACCACCTGCCCGAGCAGGCCTTCTACCTCGTCGGCACCATCGAGGAAGCCGTCGAGAAGGCCGAGAAGTTAGCGGCAGTCTAGTTTTGCTCTTCCCTTGCTCGGAATCCGCTCAGCGGATTCCGAGTCTTTAAAAGAGATTGCCATGTCCCTGACCATCAAACTGGAAGTGGTGACCCCGGAGCGGCCGGTCTTTTCGGCTGATGTGGCCGAGGTGCAGTTCCCCACGGCCTCCTGCGGCTACTACGGCATCCTGCCCGGTCACACGCCGGTCATGACGGAAGTGGGTGACGGCCTCCTCTACTACATCCTGGATGGCCAGAAGCACTGGCTCACGGTCTTTGGCGGCTTCGCCGAGGTGGGCCCCGAGCGCGTCATGGTCCTGGCCCGGGAGAGCGAGACCATGGACATGATCGACCTGGAGCGTGCCGAGGCTTCCCGCCAGCGCGCCCTGAAGCTACTCAAGGAAGCCCAGACCGAGCACGACATGGCCCTCGCCCAGGCCAAGCTGGATGCCAGCCTCATCCGCCTCCAGGCCGCTGGCCATCCCGCGGGCCACGGCTACTGATCCCTGGTCCCGGCGGCCCCGGTCTAAGGTGCCGCTGCCGGAATTTGGTAGGACCACCTCTGCGGAGTCCACCGTGCCCGATCTGCCCGTTCTGGATCCCCAGCCCCTCCGCGACCTCCTGGAAATCGGGGCCACGGAGGGGCTGGTCCAGGAGCTGATCGTGCTCTATCAGGAGGATATCCCCGGTAGGGTCGCCCTGCTCCAGAAGGCCATCCAAGGCGGGGACACCCGGCGCACCATGGCCGAGGCCCACGGCCTGAAGGGCGCGCTGGGGAACCTCGGCCTGCTGCGGTTCGCCTGGCTCGTTGAGCAGATCGAGACCCAGGCCCGGGAAGGCAAGATGGAGGCGGCTCTGCCCCTGGGCGAGGGCCTGCCCAGGGCCTATGAGGCTGGCCTGGGCGCGCTGGTGGCGACCTTTGAACCCAGCTGAGCGGTGCGGCCGGGCTCTACCAGGTCAGGCGCTCGTCCTGGGCCAGTAGGCTGATCCGGTCATCCTGGAGGGCCAGCAGCTGCGGCAGCATGGTGGCCCGGTCGCCTGGCGTCAGGTGGTAGACCCGCACGGGAATCCGCGGGCGCAGCTTCTGTAGCTCCACCCCGAGCTTGGCGGGCGTCAGGTGCTTGGATGCCTCCGCGAGCCAGGCCTGCTCATTGGGGAAGCTGGCTTCAGTGATGATCAGCCGGAGGTTCGGCGTGGCATTGGCCACCTCCCAGATCCGGTCCGTCTCGGCGGTGTCGCTGGTGAAGATGAAAGCATCCTTGCCATCATCGACCTTGTAGCCCACGCAGGGCACCAGGTGGTTCACCCGGATGGGCGTGATGTGGAGGCCGCAGACGTGGTAGGTCTGCTCGTCCTGGATCTCCGTGTAGCGGATGGTGGGGTCGTTGGGGCTCGGGATCACGCTGAAGTCGGGCCAGAGCTCGTCATTGAAGAGGTGGCGGCGCAGGGCATCGAGGGTCTCGGGGAGGGCGTGGATCTCCACGGCCTCATGGGTGCGGCCGAAGATGTTCTTGGTGAAGAAGGGCAGAGTGCAGATGTGGTCCAGGTGTGAGTGGCTCAGGAAGACGTGTTGGATTCGCACCTGCTCGTCCACGGTCAGCGCGGCGGTGATGGAGCCTGCATCGATGGCCACACAGCTGTTCACGAGCAGTCCCGTCAGACGCTCGCCGTCGGCCTCACCCCCGCTGCAGCCCAGGATTCGGAGTTCCATCATTCCTCGGTGAAAGAATCTCCATCATACGTAAAAGGGGCGCCCGGAGCGCCCCTTTCCAGCGGAAGGCTGCCGCTCAGAAGCGGATGCCGCCGTAGACGCCAATCTGAACCTGGGGTGCCAGGGCCTCGGAGAGGTCCTTGGGAGCGCTGGCGGAGTCCTTCTTGGACAGCGGCGCGGCCAGCTCCACCACGAAGAAGGGGCTGACAACCGGGGTGGGGATGCTGAAGCCAATGTTCACCTTGGCCCAGGGGCGGCCCGTGGTGGT
>CAIRAS010000136.1 GCA_903876615.1 uncultured Holophagaceae bacterium | reverse complement strand
CCGCATCACCTCGTTCAACCGGGCCGCCGCCGAGATCATCGGCACCACGCCCGAGAAGGCCCTGGGCCAGCAGTGCTGGAAGGTCTTCAACGCTGACATCTGCGAGGGGTCCTGCGCCCTCAAGGAGACCATGACCACCGGGTCGCCCCTGATCAACAAGCACGTGAACATCCATACCTCGGCCCAGAAGAAGGTCTCCATCAGCGTGAGCACGGCACTCCTGCGCGATCAGGCCGGCAAGGTGGTGGGCGGGGTCGAGTCCTTCCGCGACCTGACCCTGGTGGAGGAGCTGCGGAAGGCCGTGGAAGGCCGCGCCAGCTTCCAGCACATGACCTCGGCCAACCACCGGATGTGGGAGATCTTCAAGCTCATGCCCCTGATCGCCCAGAGCGACAGCACGGTGCTGATCCAGGGCGAGAGCGGCACGGGCAAGGAGCTGATGGCCCGGGCCATCCACGACCTCAGCGCCCGGGCCCGCAAGCCTCTGATCACGCTCAACTGCGGGGCCCTGCCCGACACCTTGCTGGAAGCAGAGCTGTTCGGCCACAAGGCTGGCGCCTTCACGGACGCCAAGCGGGACCGCAAGGGGCGCATCGCCGCCGCCGAGGGTGGCACGCTGTTCCTGGACGAGATCGGTGACATCTCGCCGGCGCTCCAGGTCCGCCTCCTCCGCGTCCTGCAGGAGCGGACCTACGAGCCGCTGGGCTCCAGCGACTCGCTGAAGGCGAACGTCCGCTTCCTCGCGGCCACCCACCGCGATCTCCGCACCGAGGTCAAAGAGGGTCGCTTCCGGGAGGACCTGTTCTACCGGCTGAACGTCATGCAGATTGCAATACCCCCCCTGCGGGAGCGGAAGGAAGACATCCCCGCCCTGGCCCACCGGTTCCTGGACCGCCAGACCGCCCTCCACGGCAAACAGCTCCAGGGCTTCAGCCCCGAAGCCATGGATCACTTGATGCGCCACGCCTGGCCCGGCAACATCCGGGAGCTGGAGAATGCGGTGGAACATGCCTTCGTGCTCTGCCGACAGGGCCAGATCCGGCCCCAGGACCTGCCGGCCGCCCTGCAGGATGCGGCCTCCGGGCCCCTCTCCGAAGGCGGCACCTTCAGAAGCAAAGACTTGCGCAGCCAGGAGATGGCCTCCATCCAGGCCGCCCTGGAGCGCCACGCCGGGAACCGGACCGCTGCGGCGCGGGAGCTGGGCATTCACCCCACCACCCTCTGGCGCAAGCTCCGCAACACCTGAGCCAAGAATTGCAATTTGCATGAATTTGCTCATCAAATGACACTGCAAATTGCAGTTATTGTATTACTATTTGATTGATTATAAATATTTAAATAATTGATGCCTTTGTATTTATAAATTTTGGCTTTGCAATTGCAGTTGGAGACCCAGTTGGGGCATCTCCACGACCCCAGCCTTTCCTGGACCCGGCCCCCTGGGCTACCCGTCCACCCCCCAGCCCGGAAGGTCCCTGAGGACGGTCCCCCTTGACCGTCGCATGAGGTCTGCCGGAACCACCCCTCACTGAGTGCCCAAGCGCCGCTGCCAGACCCGGTTGAGCCGCGTCTGTCCAGGGACTGCCCGGGGCCTGCCACCCCACCGGGAGGTTGTCATGCGAACCAATGGATTGAAGCGAGTGCTGGGTGTCCTCCTGGCCTGCCTGGCCCTGACGGGTCCAGCCTTCGCCGCGCCCCCGAAGTCCCGGGATGGCCAGCTCACCGTGGCGATGGCGGTCACCGACCTGGAACCCATCGTCCGGGCCGTGGGCGGCAGCCAGGTCGAGACCGTGAACCTGTTCAAGGGCTGCATCCTGCGGAAGGACCTGCAGGTGGAGCCTGCCGCCAAGGCCCGGCTGGCGGCCTCGGAGGCCATCGTCTGGACCGGCTTCCTGAATGAATCCGCGGCAATCTCCGTGGCGCTCCGCGCCAGTGGAGCGCCCACACCGAAGTGGATCGATGTCTCGAAGGGCGCCGCCCGGACCAACCTGCCCACCTCCAGCTGCGGTGGCTATGTGGATCCGGCCTACGCGGCGGGCGATCCGTTCTTCTGGCTCAACCCGACCAACGGTGGCCTCATGGCCCGCACCATCGCCCGCGGCCTGGGCGAGCTGAGACCGGCCAGCCGGGCGCTGTTCCTGGCCAATGCCGAGGCCTTCGAGAAGGCCCTGGCCCGGGACATCGAGCGCTGGAAGGTGGCGCTCAAGCCTGTGCAGGGCATGCGGGTGTTCGCGGCCCAGTGCGGCTGGCAGAACTTCTCCGCCGCCGTGGGGGCGCCGGCCTTCGTGACCTGCAAGGGGACGCCGGACGAACCGCCGAGCCCCCAGGCTCTGCTCCTGCACATCCGCGGCTTGAAGAGCGAGCTGATCCTGGTGGATCCGAACACTCCCCAGGAGTACACCGAGGCCTTCCGGGAGCACTCGAAGCTGAAGGTGCTTGAGGTCCCCTCCTCCATCGAGGGCATCCGCGGCGCCACCACCTACAGCGCCCTCTTCGAGAACCTGGTCAAGGTGCTGCTGGGCCAAGCCAAGCACTGAGGCTGAAGCGCTAGGCCTGCTCCCCACACTCCCTCTGAGGTGCCCCTTGATCGAGCTCAACCTGGAACCCCGTGGGGAGCAAGGGCCGGTCCCAGCCGTGGCCTTCACCCTCCGGCCCATTGGCATCGTCCACGCAGCCCTGGGGAAGCGGGCCCGGCTGCCGAAATACTTTGTTCCTCGGGGACGCGCCGCCCTCGAGCTCTTCCACCCTTATGTGCCGGGTCTCCAGGGTCTCTACGAAGGCCTGGACCTCTGGGTCATCACCTACCACGCCCTCTCCGGCCGCATCCCCAGCGATGCCTGGCAGGGCGGGGAGGGGCATCCCGGTGTCTTCGCCACCACGGCCCTCCAGCGGCCAAATCCCATCGAGTTCCTGCGGGCCAAGGTCATGACCGTGGATCCCGCCCAGGGGCTCCTCCACGTGGAAGGGCTGGACGCAGAGGATGGCGCGCCCATCCTCGACATCCGCCCCGCCACCTCACCTCGCCATCGGCTCACCCGACCCGGCGAAGACAAGGGGTCCCGATGAGGGTCGCCATCGCCGTCAATAATCGCTCCGAAGTCTCGGCGCACTTCGGACGCAGTCCCGCTTTCCTCGTCTTCCAGGTGGAGCAAGGCCAGATCCTGCAGCGCGAGGTCCGGCCGAATGACCAGGCCAGCGCAAGCCATGAGCACGGCGGCGCGCAAGGGCATCCCCACGACCACAACCGGTTCGTCCAGCTGCTGGGGGACTGCCAGGCCGTGATCGGCCTCGGCATGGGCCCCGGCGCCCGCCAGGCGCTGGAGGCTGCCGGCATCACGGTCCGCCTGTTGGAAGCGCCCACCTCCCCCGAAGAGGCCGCGATCCACTTCGAGACCGGGTTGCTGCCCGCGGGTCCCCGCAGCTGCGGTGGAGGCCACGCCCACCCGCATCCCTGACCTCGGACTTCCCTCGGTCCAACCGGTCCTCGGCTGGGCGAAGCCCTGCCCCCCCTCCTCGAACCTTTTGAGGCGTATCTGCAACCACGCCCGCCACACGCCGTCCTGCCTTCTGGAGATCCCATGCCGCACCCCCCCCGAAGACCTTCGCCACCGCTGCTGAGGCGGGCCCTGCAGACGCTGCTGGGACTCCTGGCCCTGCCCCTCGCCCTGGCCCAGGAGCCCGCACCGCCGCCGACGCCGGCGGGCCATGGTTCCTACACCATCGTGCATGTGGCCAAGAGTCGCCGCCAGACTGCGGACCACAGCAAGTTCAAGATCCTGAAAGGCCCCTTCAAGGACAGCGATGGCCCCGCGGTGACCAGGGCGTGTCTCACCTGCCACATGAAGGCGGCGGAGCAGGTCATGGCCACGTCCCACTGGACCTGGAACATCGCCAAGGACGGGAAGGACGGCTTCGGCAAGTCCACCCTCCTGGAGAACAACTCCTGCATCTCCATCATCGGCGGCAACACCGAGGCCTGCGCCCGCTGCCACGCCGGCTACGGCTTCCCGGACAAGGGCTTCGACTTTACCAAGCAGGAGAATGTGGACTGCCTGGTTTGCCATGACACCACCGGCGACTACGAGAAGGAAAAGGCCGGCTGGCCCAATCCCGGCGTGTCCCTGGCGGAAGTCGCCCAGAAGGTCGGCGCGCCCACCAACCGCAACTGCGGCGTGTGCCACTTCTTCGGCGGCGGCGGCGACGCCACCAAGCACGGGGACCTGGATGACACGATCCTGAAGGCCCCCCGGGCCGAGGACGTGCACATGTCCAGGCAGGGCGCGGGCATGGACTGCATCGACTGCCACGCCTCGGACGCGCACAAGGTGGGCGGTCCGAACTATGTCATCCCCGCGGACCGGCGGGAGCAGGCCAAGTTCGCCGGGGAGAGCGTCTCCCGGATGTCCTGCGCCGCCTGCCACAGCGACTCGCCCCACAAGTCCTACATCCTGAACCGCCACTACCAGAAGGTGGCCTGCCAGACCTGCCACATCCCCGCCTACGCCCGCGGCACGCTGCCCACCAACACCTTCTGGGACTGGGCCTCCGCCGGGCGGCTGAAGAATGGCCGAGGCTATAAGGAAGAGGACGCGAACGGCTATGAGAAGTACAACAGCATCCACGGCGAGATGATCTGGGCGCGCAACGTCCGGCCCAGCTACGTCTGGTACAACGGCACCCTGAAGTTCACCCGCCTGACCGATCGCATCAACGTGCCCGCCGATGGCAGGGTCATCCTGAATCCCGCGGAAGGTTCCTACACCGACCCCAACGCCAAGATCTGGCCCTTCAAGTTCCACGAGGCCACCCAGCCCTTCGACCCGATCCTGAAGCGCTTCGTAGCCCCCTACACCGCGGGGTCCAAGGGCTCTGGCGCCTACTGGGGCGACTGGGACTGGAACGTGGCAATCCGCAAGGGCATGGACACCGCCGGTCTGCCCTACAGCGGCCAGTTCAGCTTCGTGAAGACCTCGATGCTCTGGCCCGTCACCCACATGGTGGCCCCCAAAGAGCAAGCCCTCGCTTGCGTCGAGTGTCACAAACGCAATGGCCTCCTGGCCCAGGTCCCCGGGTTCTACCTGCTGGGCCGGGACCACGGCGCTGGCGTCGATCTTCTCGGGTTCGGAGTGATTCTCCTGACCCTTCTCGGCGTGGGCATCCACGGCTTCATTCGCACTACCCAAGGACGCCACTAGGAGGCAGCATGCGACGCGTTGTTCTGTATGAAGGCTTTGAACGTTTCTGGCACTGGGCCCAGGCCCTCCTCATTATCACCATGATGCTCACAGGGTTCGAGGTGCGTGGCCTGGGGCTGCATCTCTTCGGGTTCCAGCGGGCCGTGGCCCTGCACAACATCCTGGCGGTGACCCTACTGGTTCTCATCGTCTTCGCCATCTTCTGGCACGTCACCACCGGCGAGTGGCGCCAGTACATCCCGACCCGGAAGTTCCTCCGCGAGATGATCGCCTTCTACGTGACGGGGATTTTCAAGGGCGCGCCCCACCCGGTGCGCAAGCACCGCATGGCCAAGCTGAACCCCCTGCAGCGGCTTGCCTACTTCGGCTTCAAGGTGCTGATCATTCCCGTGCAGGTCACCAGCGGCGCCCTCTACTACTACTACCCCAACCTGCAGCACACCCTGGGCTGGCCGCCGGCTTCGCTCTGGATCATCGCCGTGGTCCATGTCCTCGGCGCCTTCGGCCTGGTGGCCTTCCTCATCGGCCATGTCTACCTGACGACCACCGGGCACACGCCCTTGACCAACATCAAGGCCATGCTCACCGGCTGGGAAGAGCTTGAAGATGATGCGTATTTCGACGAGGACTAGACTGCTTTACTGGGAGGTACTATGGGCGATCCCCTTTTCTGGCACCGTTTGCAGTTCGGGTTCACGGCCACCTACCACTACCTGTTTCCGCAGCTCACCATGGGGCTGGCGCTCGTCATTGTGATCCTCAAGGCCCTGGGGCTCCGGACCGGCGAGGCGCGCTACAGTGACGCGGCGCGCTTCTGGATTCGCATCTTCGGCATCAACTTCGCCGTGGGCGTGGTGACCGGCATCCCCCTCGAGTTCCAGTTCGGCACCAACTGGGCGCGCTTCTCCCAGCTCTCCGGGGGCATCATCGGCCAGACCCTGGGCATGGAGGGTATGTTCGCCTTCTTCCTGGAAAGCAGCTTCCTGGGACTGCTGATCTGGGGCGAGAAGAAGCTCTCGCCGAAGGGTCACTTCGGCGCAGCCGTGGCGCTCTGGCTCGGGAGTTGGCTGTCCGGCTACTTCATCATCGCCACCAACGCCTTCATGCAGCATCCCACAGGCTATGCGGTGGCCGCGGACGGGACGCTGCAGCTCACCAGCTTCTGGGCCTTCCTGCTCAACCCCTGGGCCCTGGGCCAATACGCGCACAACATGATCGCGGCGGTGGTCACGGGTTCCTTCGTGGTGGCCGCGGTCGGGGCCTACTGGACCCTCAAGGGCATTCATCCCGTACAGGCGGGCCTCAACCTCCGCACGGGCACCATCCTGGGTCTGATCTTCAGCGTCCTCGTCGCCTTCCCCACCGGCGACATCCAGGGGAAGCTCGTCGCGAAGCACCAGCCCATCACCCTGGCCGCCATGGAAGGGCGCTTCGAGAGCGGCCCCCGGGCGGCGCTCACACTCATCGGGCAGCCCGATGTCACCATGCACAAGATCGAGAACCCCATCAAGGTGCCCGCGGTGCTCAGCTTCATCGCCTTCGGGACCTTCTCCAGCAACGTCAAGGGCCTGCTGGAGTTTCCGCAGGACCAGTGGCCCCAGAACATCGAGCTGCTCTACTACGGCTTCCACATCATGGCCGGCCTCGGCACCCTCATGATCGGCCTCATGGCCCTGGCCGTGTTCCTGCTCTGGCGCGGCAAGCT
>CAIRAS010000135.1 GCA_903876615.1 uncultured Holophagaceae bacterium | reverse complement strand
TCTTCTACGGGCTGCGTACGGAGATCCTCAAGGGCAACACCCGGGACTACGTGCTGCAGGTGGCCGGGGAGATCGCCGAGGGCATCGCCAACGACTTCCTCCAGGACAAGGGCGAGCGCGATCAGCCCGGTTTCCGCGAGCGCGTGGAGCAGCTCTTCACGCTCACCGGGGCCGAAGTGGACGCCATCGGCCAGCAGCCCCAGGCCCAGGCCTCCGAGGCCCTCTCGGCCCTGGTCCGGAGCTACTACGAAGGCAAGGACGAGCGGCTGGGCGGCGAGGGCATGCGCAGCTACGAGCGCTGGTCGATCCTGCAGATCATCGACGCCGCCTGGAAGCGCCACCTGCTGGTCATGGATCACCTCAAGGAGGCCATCGGCTTCCGCGGCTACGGCCAGAAGGATCCGCTCGTGGAATACAAGCGGGAGTCCTACGAGTACTTCGAGCAGATGCGCTTCGGCTATGAAGACGAGATCATTTCCTACCTCTTCCGGGTCGAGCCCCAGGCGGCCTATACGCCGGACGAGGACGCCTTCCGCGGTCCCTCCGAGACCTTCGAGCTGGGTCCTGACGAGCAGGGCAACCCCCCCGAGGGCATCCAGCGCGTGCTTCGCTTCACCGCGGGTGGGTTGGAGGACTAGCCAGCAGCGCTGTGCTGAGAAAATCGAAGGGGGCCGGCTGGCCCCCTTCGATTTTCTTGGGCAGAACCTTCGGCCCTGCTAGGTTTATGGGATGGAACTCATCATCGTCACAGGTTTGTCGGGAGCCGGGCGGCACTCTGTGCTGGGGGCCCTGGAGGATACGGGCTGCACGGCCCTGGACAACGTGTCCCCGCGCCTGCTGGAGCCCCTGCTGGCCCTGCTGGAGCTGGAGAAACACCTGCAGCCAGGCATGAACCGCCTGGTGGTGGGCATGGACTGTCGGCAGCTGGAGTTCGCCCAGGAGTTCCCTCCGCTGCTGGAGCGCCTCCGCCTCAACGGCACCTCGGTGCAGGTGGTCTTCGTGGAGGCCGAGGATTCGGTGCTCGTGCGCCGCTTCTCCGAGACCCGGCGCCCGCACCACCTGAACCTGGGCACCCCCGCCGAGAGCATCAAGCGGGAACGCGAGATGCTCGCCCCCACCCGGGCCCTGGCCACCACCCTCCTGGACACCAGCCACCTGACCCTCTCGGACCTGCGCAATCGCATTGCGGCGCTGGTGCCCCAGCTGCCCACGCGCCACACCGCGGTCCGGCTGCTCAGCTTCGGGTTCAAGCGGGGGATTCCGGCGGATGCCGATGTGGTCCTGGACGCCCGGTTCCTACCCAACCCCTTCTACGTGGAAGCCCTCAAGCCCCTCACGGGCCGCGACTGGCCCGTGCAGGAATACCTGCTGGAGTCCAACGACTTCCGCGAGTTCCTGGAGCGGGTCGAGAGCTGGCTGCGCTGGTCCCTGCCGCTGGTGCAGCAGGAGGGGCGCGCCTACCACACCCTCGCCATCGGCTGCACCGGCGGCCAGCACCGCTCCGTGGCCCTGGTCGAGATGCTGGCCAGCCGCCTCGGCAATGACGTCGCCGCCCTCACCGTGAGGCACCGCGAGCTCGACGGCTGATCCCGCGAGCATCAGGCGAAGCAAAGACATAATCACAAAGAAAGACCACGAAGAAGAGAGCCGGGCTTGTCTTCCTTTGCGGTCTTTGTGGTGGACCTTCCTTCTTCCGGCTCAGTCGCTCTCGGTGAAGAGGACGCCGTGCT
>CAIRAS010000134.1 GCA_903876615.1 uncultured Holophagaceae bacterium | reverse complement strand
CGCTTCGAGTTCCCCGAGCGGCCGGGCGCCCTCCTGCGCTTCCTGGGCAGCATGAGCAGCGACTGGAACATCACCCTCTTCCACTACCGCAACCACGGCGCCGACTACGGCCGCGTCCTCGTGGGCATCGAAGTGCCCCCTGACGACCATGCCGAGTTCCGCGCCTTCCTCGACAACCTGGGCTACGCCTGGGTCGACGAAGCCCAGAACCCGGCCTACCGGCTGTTCTTGGGGTAGGTGGGAAAGAGAACAACTCTCGCGGAGAAAAGACGAGAGGGCGGAGGGGCGCGGAGGAAAACAGGGGCCTGCAACAAGGGCCCACGTTGCCGTTTTCAGGTATCCCCTTCATCCCCTTCATCCCTGTTCCCTTGGCTTTTTCTTGCAAACAGGGATGCAGGGGATGAAGGGGATAAAAGCAAAGGCCCTGTCACCTGGCCCAAGCTGGGATGAAATTCGACTTCGGGGGTATCCTGCCAGATCGGTTTTTACTGGGATGGTTCCATGATCAACGAAGCGATTGAACGACCAGCCCCGGAGCTCGTCCAGGGTTTCCGGGACCTGCTCGTCCACGACTCGATCACCTGCGCCCTGTCGGATTGCATGGGCCGGCTGAACGCCATGACCTCGGACATGAAGCCGCTGTTCGAAGGGATCCGCCTGGTGGGCACCGCCATCACCGTGAAGACCATCGCTGCGGACTTGGCGGCCGCCTTCAAGGCCATCGACCTCTGCCAACCCGGCGACATCGTCGTCATCGACTCCCATGGCTCCACGAACACCGCCTTCTGGGGCGAGAACATGACCATGTCCGCACTCAACCGGGGGGTGGTCGCCGCCATCATCGACGGGGCGTGCCGGGACGTGGAGGAGATCCGGAAGATCCGCTTCCCGGTGCTCTGCAAGGGCGTGGTGCCCAATGTGGGCGGGGTCACCGGCTATGGCGATGTGAATGTGGCCATCCAGTGCGCAGGGGTGAGTGTCTCCCCGGGGGACATCGTCGTCGTGGACGGGAACGGCGTGGTGGTCGTGCCCCAGGCTGACGCGGCCCTGATCCTGGCGAAGGCCCAGCGGCTGCTGGAGACGGAGCATCTGGTCCAGGAGAAGATCAAGGCCGGCGCCACCATCGGGGAGCTGGTCAACGTCGATGAGCTCATGCGCAGCACCTTCTCCTACCAGGACCGGGCGCTCAAACGCGACTGAGCGCCGGTCCGTGGGCCGGTCCTCGACAGGCCGGTGTCCCTGCGCCATCCTCCGTGTCGGAGGCTTCCATGACGGAGCGACTGACGGGTCCTGAGCTGGTGGCGCTGGTGCGGCGGGTGTTCGTGCCCCGGCCCGAAGAAAAGGCGCTGGCGATCCTGGTGGATCTGCCGGACACGCAGGTACCTGATGATGCCGACTGGGCGGCGCGGCGGGCCATGGCCCAGGACTGGGCTGCGGAGCTGGCCGGGCATGCCCAGGACCTCGGGCTCACCACCCACCTGGCGATCTATCCCAACATCCACACCAACAACGGCGACCTGCCGGCGCGGGTCTGGCTGCACGCCGGCGGCCCCCTGCCCGCCTCGGACGCCCTGGACCCCGCCGCCTCGGTGAGCTTTGCGGAGCTCTACGCGGAGCATCCCATCCTCATCGCACTGACGAAGTTCTCGGCCACGGCGCCCCTGAAGCTGGCCGCGAAGAAGCACCCCATTCGTGCCGCCACCATGCCGGGCTTCCGGGCGGACATGATCCCTGCCCTGCGCCTGGACTACACCGAGGTGAACCGCCGGGTGACGCTCCTGAAGAACCTGCTGGACCAGGCCGAGGGGGCGGACTTCCGCTTCGGCACGCCCACCGGGGTCTGCGCCCTGCACCTGGACCTGCGCCACCGCACGGGGCACGCCTCCGGGGGCCTGCTGCCGGAGCCCGGCGTGGCGGGCAACCTGCCCTCGGGCGAGGCCTACATCGTGCCCTACGAGGGCGAGCGGCCCGGCGATCCCAGCCGCACGGCGGGTATCATGCCCGTGCAGTTCGGCGCCGAGATCGTCCGCTACCGCATCGAGGGCAACATCGCCGTGGCGGTGCTGTCTGAAGGCCCCGCCTCCCAGGCCGAGGCCGAGCACCTCCGGCGGGAACCGGCCTACGGCAACCTCGCGGAGCTGGGCCTGGGCGTGCTGGCGGCCTTCGGCGTGAAGCCCGTGGGCGAGATCCTCCTGGACGAAAAGCTGGGCCTGCACCTGGCCTTCGGCCGCAGCGACCACTTCGGCGGCCAGGTGGGCCCCGCCCAGTTCTCCAGCCCCGGCGCCGTCATCCACATCGACCGCGTCTACGTCCCCGAGACCCAGCCCGACGTGCAGGTGCTGAGCGTGGACCTGACGATGCCTGACGGAAGCTGCGTGCCGCTGATGCGGGATGGGGCCTATGCCGTGGGGTTTTGACCCCCGTTCGAAGGCGGAGTAAGGAAAAAACTCGCCACCAAGGCACCAAGACACCAAGTAAGAAACAATGCAGATTTGCAGTTCTTGGTGCCTTGGTGTCTTGGTGGCAATTCATGTGTTTCTGGGCGAAATGGGCCGGGTTCTTGGCCTCCCCCGTTGCCTACTCCTTCCCCGGCGCCGATCCGTGGAAGAGGCGCCAGGCCCAGCCCTGGCCGCGCCGCACGAGGACGGCGCTGAACCGGTAGGGGGCCTTGAAGCGCAGCTTGCCGGCGGGGTCCTTGACCACCATGCGGCCCTCCACGAAGGCCCAGGCCGTGTCGCCGTGGTGGCTGATGTCCACGCGATCCATCTCCCAGCTGAAGCGGTTGCCCCGCATCAGGGCCGCGAGCCACCCCTCCAAGGCGGCGGGGCCCTTGAAGACCTCGCCCTTGTCCGAGCCCACCATCAGGATGTCGGCCCGGTCCTCGAAGAGGGCCAAGCAGGCCTTCACATCCCCAGCGGCAGCGGCGGCATCGAACTGCGCCAGGGCCCGGCGCACTTCGGCCTCCACGACCGCGGCCGAGGGGGACGGAACGGTCCTCGCAGGGGTGCACCCGAGCAGGAGGAAGAGGGTGGCCAGGCACCCGGCCACCAATTGCACAGCCTTGGTTCTCGCCTGCTCTCGCATGCCTACTCCAAAATGGGAACGCTGAGTGCCGTAGGCTACCGCTTGGGATAGGCGGGGATCGGCGGGAAGGCCGGGGTCGGATTCTCTTTCAGCTGCTTCAGGAGGGTCTCGATGCCCACCTCCAGCTGGCGGTCATGACCCTGGAGCCGGCTGGCAGGATCGTTCTCCACGGTGAGGTCGGGGTCGGCGCCGTGGTTCTCCACCCACCACTTCCCCTCACGGCCAAAGAAGCCGTTGTTGCTCTGCTCCACGGTGCCGCCGTCCAGGGTGAACTGGGTGTTGATGATGCCCACCAGGCCGCCCCAGCTGGGCACGCCCACGATGGTGCCCAGGTTGCGGGCCTTCACGTGGGAGAGGAAGGCCTCACCGTCACTGCCGTTCTGCTCGTTGCTGAGGAACACGTAGCGGCCGTCCGAGGCGGTGTTGGGGTAGCGGAAGGGCGCCATGCCGCGCAGGACGTTGAAGCCCACCTGCTTGCGCTCCAGCTTGTCGATCATGAAGTATTCGGTCCACCCGCCCCCGTTGCCGCGCACGTCGATGACGAGCCCCTTCTTGTAGCGGAAGGCGCGCCAGTACTTGTCGAACTGGCCGATGTTCTGGTCGCCCATGGCCGTGAGGTGCAGGTAGCCCAGCTGGCCGTTGGAAGCCTTGTCCACGGCGGCGATATTGTCGGCCACCCAGCGCTCATAGCGCAGGTTTCCGTCGCTCTGGAGGGGCTCGACTTCGAGGGTGCGGGCGCCCTCCAGGGTGGGTTTGCTGTTCACGGTGAGCTTCACCTTCTGGCCCCGGATCACCTGTAGCCGGGACTGGATGGCCTCCGGCGCTCGCAGGGGCCGGCCGTCAATGGCCAGCAGGTAGTCGCCCTCCTTCACTTTGGGGGCGGGATCCGCCAGCGGGCCCTTGAGGTCCTGGGCGTAGGCCGTGGGCCCGTAGATCCGTGTGAAGCGGTAGACACCTGCCTCGGCGGCGAAGTCGGCGCCAAGAGAACCGGAAAACACCGGACTCGGCGGCAGCTGGACCGGACCGAGATCGCCGCCACCCACGTAGGTGTGGCTGACGTTGAGCTCGCCCACCATCTGGCTGAGCAGCCAGTTCAGTTCCTGCCGCGAGTTCAGCTCCGGCAGCCAGGCGCGGAACTTGGCGCCGATGGCGTTCCAGTCGTTGCCGTTCATGTTCTGGTCGTAGAAGAAGTCGCGGTACCAGCGCCAGGTGTCCTCGAAGATCTGCTTCCACTCCTCCCGGGGCACGACGGTCATGGTCAGGCGGTCCAGGTCCAGCTTCTCGGGAAGGGCCTTCGAGGTGAACACGGCGGCGGCCTCGCCGGTGTGGAAGGCTGGCCCCTTGCGGAGCAGCAGGCGCTTGCCCTCGGCATCGAAGGTCCAGTCACTGAGCGGGTCGGCGAGCACCGCCTCCTTGTCCTTCTTGGCGGCGGGATCGTAGAGGTGGAGCTTCCACTTCTCGGCCCCGCGGGCGGTGAACACCTCTTCCACTACGCCATCGTCCCAGCCGTCCACCTCGTCCCAGCCCACCATCCCCCGACCCACCTTGAGGTGGAAGAGGTTGCCGGGCTTCACCGGCAGCGGCGCGATGCGCTCCGTCAGGCCGGCCAGATCGATACGGAAGGTGCCGGTCGCCTTCTCCTCGCCGGCGCACAGCGGGACAGCCATGACCCGCACCGGCGCGGGCTGGATGTGGTTGTCCTGGCTGGGGTCCAGCTGGGTGTGGAAGTTGCTGTAGCTGAGGAAATACAGGGTGCTGCCATCGAGGTCGAAGCGCGGGTTCAGACAGTCGAAGAAGCCGTCTGTGAGGGCGACCTTCTGCTTCGTTGCCAGGTTGTAGAGGTAGATCCGGCTGTTGTGACTGGGCTCCACGAAGCTGTAGGCGAGCCACTGGGAGTCCGGCGCCCAGGCGTAGTCGCTGACTTCCCAGGTGAACTCGTCGTTCTTCAGCTCATGGGACTCGTCCACCTTGGTGAGCTTGCGGGTGGTCAGGTCCATGACGTAGAGGGCGAAGCTCTTGTCGCCAAAGAGGAGCTTGGTGCCGTCCGGGCTCCACTCCAGGTGGTAGAGCGCGGTTTTCAGGCCCGTGGGCACCCGCTCAGCCGCGCCGTCCACGGGCTGCACATAGAGGTCGTAGTCGCCGCTGGCGTCGCTGAAGTAGGCCACGCGGCTGCCGTCCGGGGAGAGGCGCGGCATGCGCTCCCGCACCCCCGGGGTCTTGGTGAGGTTCACGGCGGCCTTGGCGGTGTCCGTGGGCAGCAGGAACACATCGCCCCGGGCCTCGAAGACCGCAGTGCCGCCCACCAGGCTCATGGCCTGGATCCAGCTCTTGGGGTTCACAGGCCGGGGCGCGGCCCGCCAGCCATCGCTGCTGACCGTAATGTCCAGGCGCCGCACGGCCCGGGTGGTCAGATCCAGGGCCTGCAGGTGGCCGCCCTGCACAAAGACCACGGTCTGGCCATCGGTGCTGGGCTGCTGAACATCGAAGTCCTTCAGGTCCGTGAGGGGCTCCACGGCCTTGGTGCTGGGGTCCACCGAGAAGAGATTCGTGATGCCGCTATTGCCGCGGTCAGACACGAAGAGCACCCTCCCCCCCGCCCACATGGGCGCGCCGTTGCGACCGACGTAATCCGTGAGCTGCTCGAAGCGCCGGTTCTTGAGGTCCGCCAGCCACAGGTCCTGGTGGTCACCACCCTTGTAGCGTTTCCAGTAGTATTCCACCTTGCCTTTGGTGCTGTAGGCCAGGCTCAGGCCGTTCGGCGAGAGCGTGCCCTGCACCCCCCGAGGCACGGGCAGCGCCTCAGGCTCGTGACCCTCGAGATCCACGGTGTACAGCCGCACCACGGGGCGAAAATCATAGCCGGCGATGGTCTTGTAGAGCACCCGCCGGCTGTCCGGCGTCCAGCCCTGCACCGTGGCGGCGCTGGCCCAGGTGAGGCGGCGGGGGGTGCCTCCCTCGGCGGGCATCACGTAGGCCTGGGTGCCGCCGTCATACTGGGCGCTGAAGGCGATCCACTGGCCGTCGGGGCTGAAGTGGGCCGCCGTCTCCAGGCCAGGGTGGGTGGTGAGGCGCCGGGCGGGTCCGCCCTTCAAGGAGCCCAGCCAGAGGTCGTCCTCCCAGGTGAAGACCACCCGGTCCCCGTTCACGTCGGGGGAGCTGGCGAACCGCGGAGCGTGGCTCTGGGCTGCCAGGGCACATGCCGCGAGGAACAGGGTGGCGACACGGGCACCGAGCATCAGAGACTCCGAGAGGGACGGGATAGTCTACCTCGCGCGACTATGAAATTTTAGATATTCGAATCTAGAAAAGCCGCCCCACCAGGGCCGCCAGGGCCGTCTCCGTACGCAGAATGCGCGGCCCCAGATCCAGGGGCTTCAGGCCCGCGCGCAGCAGGCTCTGGAGCTCAGCGTCGATCCAGCCGCCCTCGGGGCCGATGGCCAAGGTGACGGGCGCCACCAGCAGCTTCGGCGTCTCACCCCCGGCCCCCGGGTGGGCCACCAGGCCCGTGCCCGGCCCCACCAGCCCCGGCAGGTCGTCCTCCGCGAAGGGCCGGAAGAGCCGCGCCAGCTGCAGCTCCGGCAGCACCGTGTCCTTGGCCTGCTCCAGGCCCAGGAGCAGCTGCTGCCGGAGGCTCTCCGGTTGCAGCCGGGGGCTGGCCCAGTAGGCCTTCTCCACCTTCCAGGCATTGAGCAGCACGAGGCGCGCGGCGCCCAGGCTGGCGGCGGCGGCCACCACGCGGTTCAGCACCTTGGGCCGCGGCAGGGCCACCACCAGCGTCAGGGGCAGCTTGGGCGGCGGCGCCTGATCCAGGACGAAGGTCAGCTCCAGGGCCTCGGCGTCCAGCCGCAGCACCCGACCCCGCCCCATGGCGCCCCCCAGCAGGCCCACGGCCAGCTCCCCGCCAACCGTGGCCCGGTGCACCTCGCGCACATGGGCCAGACGCCGCCCCGTGAGGCGGGCGCGGTCTGGCGCCACCAGATCCTCGGGCAAGAGCAGGACGAGGTTCACGGCCGCGGCTTCCGCTTCGGCTTGGGCTTCGCCCGGGCCGCCACGGCGATGGCCCGGGCCATCCAGACCGCCAGCTGGTCCGGATCCTCCAGCACCTCTTCGGGCAGCTCGTAGTACTGCATGGGCTTCGCGGGGTCGCCGAAGGGCAGGAAGGGCCCCGTGCCCGCCGCCTCGAAGTCTGGCCGGTTGCTGTCGTCCACCTTGAAGTAGAGGACGTCGTCCGCCACCAGCGCGAAAGTTCGGCCTTCCGCGAAGATGGCCAGACCGCCGAACATGGGGCGCGAAGTGACAGGGCGGAGCGCTCCCAGCTGCTCGAGGAGGTAGGCGCGGAAGCTCGCGGAGACAGCCATGGGGTCATCCTACCCGCCTCAGAGTGCCCCTGGACGGCCCGGTTCGGCCAGTGGTCGGTGGTAGGCGGTGGGTTCCGGTCACAATGGGCGGCGCAGAGGCCCCACTGGGGGTACCTTTCCAGTATTGGAACCTGGAGGTAGCTTATGGTCCGTCATGCTTCCGCAACTGAAGCGCTGGCCTGCGTCCAGTCTGGGATGCGGGTCTTCATCCACGGCGGCGCCGCCACGCCCACCATCCTGGTGGAGGCCCTGGTGGCCCAGGCCGAGCGCCTGCAGGACGTGGAGCTCATCCACATCCACGTCAGTGGCAAGGTGGACTACGCCCGGCCCGACTACGCCCGCAGCTTCCGGGTGGCCAACCTCTTTGTGGGCCACAACATGCGGCCCTACGTGGGCACGCCCCGGGTGGACTACCTGCCCTGCTTCCTCTCCGAGATCCCCAACCTCTTCCGCTCGGGCCGCCGGCCCCTGGATGTGGCCCTGCTCCACGTCTCGCCCCCGGACGAGCACGGCTTCTGCACCCTGGGGGTCAGCGTGGATGTGGCCCAGGCCGCGGCGGAGTGTGCCAAGGTCATCGTGGCCCAGGTCAACCCGCAGATGCCCCGGGTCCACGGCGACGGCTTCATCCACATGAGCCGCATCCACCACTGGGTCGAGGTGGACACCCCCATCCCCGAGTTTCCCCAGCCCCCCATCGGCCCAGAGGAAGCCGCCATCGGACGGTTCGCCGCGGAGATCATCGAGGACGGCGCCACCCTGCAGATGGGCATCGGCGGCGTGCCGGACGCCGTGCTGTCGGCCCTCAAGAACCACCGCCACCTGGGCATCCACACGGAGATGATGTCCGACGGCGTGCTGGCCCTCATCCACGCCGGCGTCGTGGACAACACCCTGAAGAAGATCCACCCGGGCAAGGTCGTGGTGGGCTTCGT
>CAIRAS010000133.1 GCA_903876615.1 uncultured Holophagaceae bacterium | reverse complement strand
TACTCCACCGTGTCCCAGCTGGGCTTCATGTTCATGGGCATGGGCGCCGGGGCCTTCAGCGCCGGCATGTTCCACGTCTTCACCCACGCCTTCTTCAAGGCCAGCCTCTTCCTTGGGTCTGGCGCCGTGATCGCCGCCTGCCACCACGAGCAGGACATGCGCAACATGGGCGGTCTCAGGAAGCTCATGCCCATCACGGCCATGAGCATGATCCTGGCCACCTTCGCCATCGCCGGCATCTTCCCCTTCTCGGGCTTCTTCTCCAAGGATGAGATCCTCTGGAAGGTGTTCGAGGGCTGGTACCAGCACGGCCACTACTCGGGCCCCACCCTGAACCTGGTGGCCTGGATTCTGGGCATGCTTGGCGCCTTCTGCACCGCCTTCTACATGACCCGCCTCATCGCCATGACTTTCTACGGCGACTACCGCGGAGCCGGACATGATCCTCACGGCCTGAGCGTTCCCTCCGAGGCCCACGGGGACACCCACGGCGCGGCCCATGACGACCATGGCCACGACGCTCATGGCCATGACGCTCATGGCCATGATGCCCACGCCCCTGCGGTGGCCCACGACACGCACGAAGCCCATGGTCACGGCCCCGCCGAGGTCTCCTGGCGCATGTGGCTGCCCGTGTCCATCCTGGCGGGCCTGGCGGTGGTGGGTGGTTTCCTCAACTACCCCGAGAGCCTGCACCGCATCCTGCCCATCGTGCCGGCGGAGCTCTTCAGCAAGTGGATCGAACCCCTCCTCTATCAGGTAGCCCCCCTGCACCATGGTGAGCACATCCCGCCGGCCATGGAGTACGGGCTCATGGCCTGGGCCACCCTGGTCTGGGCTCCGGGCGCCATGCTCCTGGCCTGGTGGATCTACAAGGTGGATCCCACCTGGAGCCGGGCCAAGGCCTTCGTGGCCCGCTTCCCGAACCTCTACCGCTGGTGCAACGCCAAGTACTACGTGGACGAGTTCTACGACGCGGCGATCATCGAGCCCATCAAGCGCTTCTCCGCCCAGCTCTGGAGCTTCGACACCTGGGTGGTGGATGGCATGGTGAACGGGGCGGCCCGTGTGACCCTGATCTGGGCCAATCTCATGCACTGGGTGGACGAGTACCTGATCGATGGCAGCGTCGACCTCGTCGAATACATGGTGCAGGAAACCAGCGCGGTCTTCCGCGGCCTCCAGACGGGCCGTGTGCAGCACTACGCGTTCGTGATGTTCATCGGCTTCCTCGTGTTCGCCTTCTGGAAATTCATCGCCTAGTCCTCATTGGTTGGAGTCCCCATGTTCACCGCAAACACGACACTGATGCTGGTGGCGACCTTCCTGCCCGTCCTGGGCGCGCTGGTCCTGCTCCTCGTGCCCAAAGACCAGCGCCGGGTCTTCGAGGTCGGCTCGCTTCTGATCATGATCGCCAGCCTGCTGCTGAGCCTGCCCTTCTGGTTCGGCTACGACCGGGCCAGTGACGCGGTCCAGTGGGCCGGGGCCTGGAGCTGGATCCCCGCCCTGGGTGTCAAGTTCAGCGTGGGCATGGACGGCATCAGCCTCCTGCTCTGGCTGCTGACGACCTTCATCGGGCCCATCGCCATCGCCTGCTCCTTTAGCGCCATCCTCGAGCGCCACAAGGAGTACTACATCTGGATGCTGGTGCTGCAGACCGCCATGCTGGGCGTCTTCATCACCCAGGACATGTTCCTCTTCTACCTGTTCTGGGAAGTCATGCTGGTGCCGATGTATTTCCTCATCGCCATCTGGGGCGGGCCCCAGAAGCTCTACGCCGCGATCAAGCTGTTCCTCTACACCCTGGCCGGTTCTGTCCTGATGCTGGTCGCGCTGCTCGCCATCTACTTCCTCCAGCACCAGACGACGGGCGTCTACGACTTCTCCCTGGCCAGCTTCCAGGCCATGGCCCCCGTGATCGCCCAGCAGAGCAAGAGCTACCAGACCCTCATGGCCCTGGCCTTCTTCGTCGGCTTCGCCATCAAGGTGCCGATGTTCCCCTTCCACACCTGGCTGCCGGACGCCCACGTGCAGGCGCCCACAGCCGGTTCGGTCATCCTCGCCGCCATCCTCCTGAAGATGGGCACTTACGGCTTCGTGCGATTCCTGCTGCCCATCATGCCCACGGCCACCAAGGACCTGATGCCCTGGTTCCTCGGCCTGTCCCTGATCGGCATCATCTACGGCGCCCTGGTGGCCATGATCCAGAAGGACATGAAGAAGCTGGTGGCCTACTCCTCTGTGAGCCACCTCGGCCTCTGCATGCTCGGCCTGTTTGCCCTGAACCCCTACGGCATCAAGGGCGGCCTCTTCCAGATGCTCAACCACGGCATCAGCACCAGCGGACTCTTCCTCGCGGTGGGCATTGTCTACGAGCGCCGGCACACCCGCATGATCGCGGACTTCGGCGGGCTCTCGAAGAGCATGCCGATCTTCGCCACCATCTTCATGATCATGACCATGAGCAGCATCGGCCTCCCGCTGCTCAACGGCTTCATCGGTGAGGGCGTCATCCTCATGGGCGCCTTCCAGGCCTTCCCCTGGGCCGCGGTGGTCGCCACCCTCGGCATCATCCTCGGCGCCGCCTACATGCTCTGGATGTTCCAGCGCGTCATGTTCGGACCCATCACCGAAGTGAACGAGAAGATGGAAGACCTCAACCTGCGCGAGATCCTCTACTTCGCCCCGCTGGTCATCGCCGCTTTCTGGATCGGTCTCTATCCCGGTCCGATCATGGATGTCATGGACGCGCCAGTCCGCAAGCTGGTCGAGCAGGTCAGCCCGGGCTTCCACGCCGCCCAGGACCTGGCCGCCAAGCAGGCCGCCGCCGCTAAGCTCGGCATGAAGGGCATGACCGCCCCGGCCGCGCATCACGACGCCGCCCCCGCTGGCCATGAGGCTGCCCCCGCTGGCCACGAAGCGGCCCCGGCGGCGCACGGCGCACCAGCCCACGGGGGAGGCCACTGATGAACGGCTTCTCTCAGGGGCTCCTGGATGCGCTCCTTCGGGACACGCATCTGATCCTGCCCCAACTCTTCTTGATGACCGTGGCCACGCTCATGCTCTGGCCCGGGGACTTGATGTTCAGCCGGGCTGAGAAGCACAAGTGGGCGCCCATCACCCTGCTGGTGCTGGCCATCACCGCCGTGCTGGTGACCCGGACCACGGAGGGTGAGGGCTTCTCCCGCATGTTCCGCATGGACGGCCTCACCCGGGGCTTCCAGATGCTCTGCGTGCTCGGCTGCGCCGGCGCCGTGGCCCTGAGCGTGCGGCTGCTGGACAGCCTCAAGCAGCAGACGGTGGAGTACTACGCCCTGATCCTGTTTTCCCTCTCGGGCATGCTGTTCCTCTGCGGCGCCTCGGACCTGATCTCGATCTACTTCAGCGTCGAGCTGATGGCCATCTGCATCTACATCCTGGTGGCCTACCTGCGGGACCGCGCGACCAGTGTGGAAGCCGGCATGAAGTACTTCCTGCTGGGGGCCTTCTCCAGCGGCATCCTCGTCTACGGCATCAGCCTGCTCTACGGGGCGGCCGGTGGCGTCACCACCAACCTGGCGGACCTGAACCAGGCCCTGGCCCTCACCCCCAAGTCCAGCAGCCTGCTGGTCTTCTCAGGGGTCCTGATGGTGCTGGTGGGCATGGGCTTCAAGGTGGCTGCGGTGCCCTTCCACATGTGGTCGCCCGACGCCTACGAGGGCGCCCCGACGCCCATCACCACCCTCATGGCCACGGCCCCCAAGGCCGCGGGCCTGGCCGCCATTCTGCGGGTCTTCGGCACGGGTTTCCACGGGGTGTCCAGCGACTGGGTGCTGCCGCTCAGCTACATCGCCGGGGCCAGCATGATCCTCGGCAACATCGCGGCGGTGAACCAGGACAGCATGAAGCGCCTGCTCGCCTACTCCAGCATCGCCCACGTGGGCTACATGCTGCTGGGTGTGCTCTCGGGCGACCCCCGGGCTGGCGCCCAGGCGGTCTGGCTCTACATGGCCATCTACATCGTCATGAACACCGGCGCCTTCGCGGTGGTCATCTACCTGCAGGGCCAGGGTGAGGGTGAGCGCATCGAGGACTTCAAGGGCCTCGGTCGCAAGCGTCCCGTGCTGGCCTTCGCCATGATGGTGTTCCTCCTCAGCCTGGCGGGCATCCCCCCGCTGGTGGGCTTCTTTGGGAAGTTCTACCTGTTCAAGCTGGCCATCGAGCAGGGCTACGTCACCCTGACCGTCCTCGCCCTGCTCACCAGTGCCGTGAGCGCCTATTACTACCTGGGCGTGGTCAGCCAGATGTATTTCCGCGAGCCCGAGGGCGAGGCCATCCCCATGGGCGCCACCTCGGTGTTCATCGTGACCCTGGCCTGCATCCTGATCCTGGTCGGCACGGCCTTCGGCCCCTGGCTGCTGGACTTGGCTGGCAAGGTCTTCCTAGCCTAGGTCGTATCCAGCGTTTCCTGCCTTAGACTAAAGGCGCGGGGCCACCCGTGCCTTTAGTCTTTCATGGGAGTGACGGGTGATCCTGAAGCCGGGCAAGGAGGACGCCGATCCCGGGGAGCGGGCCCTCTGGGGGGACCTCATGTCCCTGGGCATCACCTTCCCGCTCTGCATCGCCCTGGGCTTCTTCCTGGGCCGCTGGATCGGTGGCTGGTTCGGCCACCCGGCCCGGGGGCAGTGGGTGGGCCTCATCTGGGGCATCGGCGCGGCCTTCTGGGAGCTCTACAAGCTGAACCGGCGCATGGCCCGGCGGGACGCGGAGGAGTTGCGCAAGCTGGAGGCGAATCAGCCAGATGGCAAGGATTACCATGGATGAGGGTGAGCACCATCTGCGGCGGATCACCCAGGGCATGCTGGGGGTGGGTCTCTTGGGCGTGCTCTTGTGGGGGCTGTTCCGCTCCTGGACCGCCGCCCTGGCCTTTGGCGTGGGCTGCCTGACCAGCTTCGGCTTCTGGGGGCTCCACCGGCTGCTTACGGCCCGGATGCTGACCCCCTCGGTCCGCCTCCGGTGGGTCTATGGGTTCCTCTCCCTGGGCAAACTGGCGTTGATCGCACTGGTGTTGCGTGGGATGATAGCCCTATACCCGGCGGAAGCCCTGCCGCTGGCCCTGGGGGTCCTTCTCTTTGTGGCCGGCATCCTCATCGAGGCCGTTCGCTTGGCCTTCCAGAAACCTGAAGACACCCCGCCTGACGAGGTCTGACCGAGATGGAACACCACGCATCGCTGCTCGCCCAATGGCTCACCCAGGTCCTGGGACTCTCCCGGCACGCCTGGCTTGGCTTCGCCCACGGGGCTCCCCTGTCGGTCCTGGAGCGCTATGACCACCTGCTGAACGCGGCCCTGGCGGCGCTCACGGCCATGCTCATCACGGCCCTGGTCCGGAAGAACCTGGCCCGCATCCCCGGCCCCCTGCAGCAGATCTTCGAGGGCGTCGTCGAGGGCCTCAAGGAAATGATCAACGACAACATCGCCCACCATGGCGAGCGCTACCTGCCCTTCATCGGCACTATGGCGCTGTTCGTCTTCTTCAACAACTTCTTCGGCCTGATCCCGGCCCTGAGCCCGGGCACCAGCAACTGGAACATCACCCTCGGGTCCGCGCTGGTGGTCTTCGGCTACTACAACTTCCACGGCATGCGGGAGCAGGGCTTCCTCAAGTACTGGGCGCACTTCATGGGCCCCATCTGGTGGCTGGCCCCCCTGCTGTTCCCCCTGGAGATCCTGGGACTGCTCAGCCGCATCCTCAGCCACTCCCTCCGTCTCTTCGGCAACATCGCCGGTGAGCACGTGGTGGCGGGCATCTTCTTTGGCCTGATGCCGATCCTGCTGCCGGTGCCCATGATGTTCCTG
>CAIRAS010000132.1 GCA_903876615.1 uncultured Holophagaceae bacterium | reverse complement strand
GCGTGCGCTCCCAGGGCGACCCGCCCTCCTTGAAGTCCGGGTTCCGGTAGGCGTCCGGGTGCACGTCGATGAGCTTCACCACCCAGTCCGCGTCGGTGCCCGTGGTGGCGACGAAGAGCTCCGGCCGCAGGGGGCCGGCGAGGGTGAGGTCATCGGTCAGGGGGCCCGTCTGGAACACCAGCACATCCCGGCGGCGCCCGGCGAAGCGCTGGTCCGCGGTCATGTACTCCCGGGGCATGCCGATGGCCAGCTGCTCGGTGAAGGGCACGGGCTTGGCGGGGTCCGAGAGAAAGCTGTCGGCGCCGCCGTCCGCGGGGGGCGGTTCGAAGCCCAGCTGTCCCTTCGGCTGGAGGAAGAGGCGGGCGGCGTGGGCGGTCTTGGGGGGCCAGCTCTCCAGGCGGTGCCAGCGGTTCGTGCCGGTCTCGAAGACCGTGGCCTTGGCCAGCGCGGGGTCCGGGGCGCCCTTCAGGTGGTGCATGAAGAAAGGGAACAGCACCTCGGCCTGGAACCAGTCGGAGGTGGCCGCGCCGAACTGCACTGGGCCCAGGTGGTCGCCCCTGCCACGCTCCCAGCCGCCGTGGAACCAGGGCCCCATGACCAGGTGGCTGTCGGTGCCGGGGCTCTGGCGGTCCAGGGTCTTGGCCAGCTGGAGCGCGCCAAAGAGGTTCTCGGCGTCGAACCAGCCGCCCACGGTGAGTACCGCAGGCTTGACACCCTTCAGCTGCGGGCGCAGGTTGAGGCCCTGCCAGAAGGCGTCGTAGTCGGGGTGGTCCAGCATCTCGTTCCAGAAGGCGACATCCGCCGTGAACTGGCGGGTGGCGGCTGTGCTGCCCAGACGCAGGAACCAGGCATAGCCATCGGAGGTGCCGTGCCGGAAGGGGGTCGGCCAGCTCGGGCTGGGCCCCTGGCGGGGCTTGCCGAAGTTCACCATGAAGTTGAACGCGTGGGGCAGCCAGAGGGCGCCGTTGCGGTGGAAGTCGTCGCCCTGGAACCAGTCCACGATGGGCGCCTGGGGCGAGACCGCCTTGAGGGCCGGGTGGCCTGAGAGCAGGCCCACGGCGGCGTAGAAGGCCGGGTAGCTGATGCCCCACTGGCCCACCTTGCCGTTGTGGCGCTCCGTGTTCCGCAGCAGCCAGTCGAGGGTGTCGCTGGTGTCGGTGCTCTCGTCCACGGCGGCGCCGGTCACATTGCGCTGGGGGCGCATGTTCACGAAGTCGCCCTCGGACATCTGGCGGCCGCGCACGTCCTGGTAGACGAAGATGAAGCCCTCCTGCTGGAACCGGGGCGAGGGGCCCAGCTGCGCGGGGAAGGCCTCGGCGCCGTAGGGCCCCACGCCGTAGGGGGTGCGCTGCAGGAGGAAGGGGTAGCTGCGCGTCAGGTCCTTCGGGGTGTAGATGGCCGTGAAGAGCTTCACGCCGTCTCGCATGGGGATCAGCACCTCGCGCTTGGCGTAGCGGCCTCCGAGCGGGGCTGTGGCCGCGACCTGGGCTGCCTGCTGGGCGTGCAGAACCGGCGGGAGTCCGCCCAGCACCAGCAACAGCAGGACAGCGGCGCGCAGGACGCGGAGCGGCATCAGGACCCCCGGGGATTGGGCCTCATGTTACGCGGTATTTTGCTCCGCGGTGGGCCTGGCGGGAGTGCCGACCCCCATTCCGCTCGACGGGGCGCCCGGCTTTTGCTGAACTGGAGGATGCGTCCCGCGCCGGGTCGCCGCGCCAGGAACCCGCTCCCCATGACTCAAGCCACCGTGCAGCAGCCCGCCGAATGGGAACACCACAGCGCCTGCTGGCTGGCCTGGCCCAGCCATGCCCACCTCTGGCAGGAGAACCTGGCCCCGGCCCAGGCTGAGTTCGCGGCCCTCTGTGTGGCTATCGCGGAGCAGGGGGGCGAGGCCCTGGAGCTGCTGGTGCAGGATGCCGCCGCCGAGACTCAGGCCCGCGCGGCCCTGGCTCCAGTGCTGGAGCAGGTCCGGTTCCACCGGGTGCCGGTGGGCGACATCTGGCTGCGGGATACGGCGCCCATCTTCGTGCGGGAGGGGTCCGGCGCCCTGGGGGCCGCCTGTTTCCGCTTCAACGGCTGGGGTGGGAAGTATGTCCTGCCCGGCGATGACCAGGTCGCGGGCCGCGTGGCCGCCCTGAGCGGCGCTCCGGCGCGGGGCCATGACTGGATCCTGGAGGGCGGTTCCATCGAGGCCGATGGGGAGGGAACGCTGCTCACCACGCGCCAGTGCCTGCTCAACCCCAACCGCAACCCGGGCCTGGACGAGGCCGGGATCGAGGCGGCGCTGCGCGCGGACCTGGGCGCGGAGAAGGTGCTCTGGCTGGATGAGGGCCTGCTCAACGACCACACCGACGGCCACATCGACACCCTGGCCCGGTTCGTGGCGCCGGGCGTGGTGGTCTGCATGGAGTCCCGCGAGCCGGGCGATCCCAACGCCCCCACCCTGGACCGGCTGGCGGCGGATCTGGCCGCCTGCACCGACGCCCGGGGCCGTCGCCTGCGGGTGGTGCGCATCCCCTCGCCCGGGGTGTTGCTGGACGACGAGGGCGAGCCCATGCCCGCCAGCTACGTGAACTTCTACCTCGGCAACCGCAGCGTGGTGGTGCCGACCTACGGCACGCCCTACGACGAGGCCGCCGTGGCTGCCCTGGCACCGCTGTTCCCGGGGCGCCGGGTGGTGGGCCGCTCGGCCCGTGCCATCCTGAGCGGGGGTGGCGCCTTCCACTGCATCACCCAGCAGCAGCCGGAGGTTCCATGAGCCCGTCGAGCACCGTCCGCGTCGCCGCCACCCAGTGCGCCTTCACCGCCAGCCTCGAGGAGAACGTGGCCCGGGTGGAGGGTCTCGTGCGCCAGGCCGCGGCCCAGGGCGCCCAGGTGATCCTGCCCTCGGAGCTGTTCGAGGGCCCCTACTTCTGCCGCGAGGAGAAGGATGAGTTCTTCGACCTCGCCCGGCCCGTGGAGGGCCACCCCACCATCGCCCGCTTCCAGGCCCTGGCCCGGGAGCTGGGGGTTGTGCTGCCCGTGTCCTTCTTCGAGCGCGACGGCCATGCCCACTACAACAGCCTGGCCATGGTGGACGCGGACGGCGCCCTGCTTGGCATCTACCGCAAGAGCCACATCCCGGACGGTCCGGGCTACGAGGAGAAGTTCTACTTCCGGCCCGGCAACACGGGCTTCAAAGTCTGGCCCACGCGCTTCGGCCGCCTGGGGGTGGGCATCTGCTGGGACCAGTGGTACCCCGAGTGCGCCCGGGCGATGATGCTGCTGGGCGCCGAGATCCTC
>CAIRAS010000131.1 GCA_903876615.1 uncultured Holophagaceae bacterium | reverse complement strand
GCTGTCGGCTGTCAGCTCTCAGCTCCCGGTGAAAGAAGGGCCTGGCTGGGTCCTTAGGGCCGTTCCGAGACCTGCAGTTGAAAGCCGATAACTGAGAGCTGACAGCCGAGAGTCGAGCGCCGACAGCTGACAGCCGTGCCTTACCCCAGCCCGATGCTTTCGAGGTGGGACTGGAGTTCCCGGAGCCCGAAGGGTTTGGACAGCAGGGTGACGCCTGGGTGAGCCGAGGCGAGGGTGAGCGCCGTCTGGTCGGTTCGTCCCGTGGAGAGCAGGACCGGCACCGCTGGACGCAACACGCGCAGGCGAGGCAGGGTTCCGGCCCCGCCAAGTCCGGGCATGTTCATGTCCAGGATGACGAGATCGGGCTCAAGCCCGGCTTCCAGCGCAGCCAGAGCCTCCTCCCCGCTTAGGGCAGTTGTTACCGCTGTGTGGCCCATGACTTCCAGGAGCGCCTGGATGGAGCGCTGGATCAGGTCGTCGTCATCCACCAGCAGCACTTTCAGGGAGCGGGGGAGGGAAACTCTGGCGGCGGAAGCACCACCTTCCGCCGCGTGGGCTGCCCTCTCGCAGACTGGGAAGAGCAGCCGGACGCGGGTGCCCTTGCCAGGCTCGCTCTCAAGGGTCATCCGGCCCCGATGCGCCATCACGCTGCTGTAGACCATGGAAAGGCCCAGCCCCGTGCCTTTGCCGACGCCCTTGGTGGTGAAGAAGGGATCCATGGCCCTCTCCAGCACCTCCCTGGGCATGCCCGTTCCGTTGTCCTCCACCACCACCTCGATCCAGTCGTTGTCGACGTTGCGGGTGTGCAGGGTGAGGGTGCCGCTCTCGGGCATGGCATCCACGGCATTGACGCAAAGGTTCATGAAGGCGTGGGTCAGGGCGCTCGCATCACCGAGGATGGGGTGCAGACCCGCTTCGAGATCCACCTGCAGGTTGACCTTCGCCAGGGTTGTCCGCTCAAGGAGGCTGACCTGCTCCCTGAGTAGGGCATTCATATCGAGTTCGTTTTCCTCCGCCGGGCTCTGGCGGGCGAAATTGAGCAGGCTCTTGACCATCTTGCCGCCGCGTTCAGTGGCCTTGACGATGGTATCGAGGGCCTGGTGGAGGGGGCTGCCGTAGGGCTGGGTGCCGATATGGGCCGAGGCCAGGCCGAGGATGGCTCCCAGCACGTTGTTCATGTCGTGGGCGACTCCGCCCGCCAGGGTTCCCAGGCTTTCCATTTTCTGGGACTGCTGCAGCTGGGTCTGGAGTTTCCGGTGGTCCTCCTCGGCCTGCCTGCGCTGCGTGATGTCCTGGTGGAAGGCCAGGTAGTAGGCCTGATCCCCCAGCTCGATCAGGCTGGTGGTGACACTTAGCGGGAAGACGTGCCCATCCTTGTGATAGTGGGCGACCTCGAAGCGGACGACTTCGCCTTCCTGCATGCGGCGAATGAAGTCACCGCGGTCCTCCATGGCGCGCTCGTTGCGAACATCGAGCGCCTGGATATCGAATCCAATCATCTCCTCCACGCAGTAGCCGTGCATCTCCGCGAAGGCCCGATTGACCTCGGAGAGCCTGCCCTCCCTCGTCATGATCAAGAGGCCTTCGTTCGCCTGGTCAAAGAGGTCGCGGTAGTGCCGGACGCTCTCCCCCAGTGCAGCTTCCGCACGCTTTCGCTCGATGATCTCCTTCTCGAGCTCAGCGCCGTGGGCCTGACTGGCCTCATACAGCTGGCCGTTCGAGATGGCGATGGCGGCCACGTTGGCCAGCGTCTGGCAGAAGACCTGGTCCGCTTCGGAGACCACCTGTGGCTCTCCGACGGAACTTGCGATGAGCACGCCCAGGGCGTTCGCCCCCGCGATGAGCGGCAGATACAGGATCGAGCGGAGCCCCCGCGCCTCGGAGACCGCGCGTTCAGCCGGCGTCAGGTC
>CAIRAS010000130.1 GCA_903876615.1 uncultured Holophagaceae bacterium | reverse complement strand
CGTCCGGTTCAACTACCCCTGGGGCGAGGGAGAGCTGGCGGAGCACCCCGGCCCCCGCACTTGGCAGGCAGAGCAGCTGGACACCATCGGCCGGCACCTGCGGAACCCGGAGACTAGGTTCCAGCCACTGCGGATCGCCATCGCCTCCGGCCACGGCATCGGCAAGTCGGCCAACATCGGCCAGATCATGGACTGGGCCATGTCCACCTGCGTGGACTGCAAGATCGTGGTCACCGCGAACACGGACAAGCAGCTGCGCAAGAAGACCTGGCCGGAGATCGCCAAGTGGTTCCGCCTCGGGCTGAACGCCCACTGGTTCACCGTGAACGCCACCTCCGTGATCTCCAACGACAAGGCCCGGGAGCTGTCCTGGATGGCTGACGCCATCCCCTGGACCGAGAACAACTCCGAGGCCTTCGCCGGCCTGCACAACCAGGGCAAGCGCATCGTCGTGATCATGGACGAGGCCTCGGCCGTGGCCGACAAGATCTGGGAGGTCATCGAGGGCGCCCTGACCGACGAGGACACCGAGATCCTGCTCCTGGTCTACGGGAACCCCACCCGGGCCACCGGCAGCTTCCGGGAGTGCTTCCGGAAGAACAAGCACCGCTGGGTAACCCGGCAGATCGACTCCCGGGAGGTGGAGGGCACCAACAAGCTCGAGATCGACAAGTGGATCGAGGACCACGGCATCGACTCGGACTTCGTCAAGGTGCGCGTGCGCGGGATCTTCCCGAACCTCTCGGCCAAGCAGTACATCGGCGAGAAGGACGTGGACGAGGCCTACGGCCGCCAGCTGCGCCCCGAGCAGTACAACTGGGCGCCCAAGATCCTCACCCTGGATCCCGCCTGGGAAGGCGATGACGAGCTGGTCATCGGCCTGCGCCAGGGCCTCAAGTTCGACATCCTCCACACCATGGCCAAGAATGACAACGACGTGGAGGTGGCGAACATCCTGGCCCGCTACGAGGACGAGCACCAGGCCGACGCGGTCTTCATCGACGGCGGCTATGGCACGGGCATCATCTCGGTGGGCCGGACCTGGAAGCGCAACTGGACCATCGTCTGGTTCAGCGGCGAGTCCTCCGACCCTGGCTGCCTGAACAAGCGGGCCGAGATGAAGCAGGCCACCAAGAAGTGGCTCAAGGAGGGCGGCGCCCTGCCCAAGGACGAGGTCCTGCGCGATGACCTGCTGGGCCCCGAGACCATCCCCCGCCTGGATGGCAAGCTCCAGATCGAGTCCAAGAAGGACATGAAGCGCCGCGGCCTACCCAGCCCGAACCGCGGCGATGCGTTGGACCTGTCCTTCGCCTTCCACGTGCAGGCCAAGGACCCGGGCCCCCAGGAGCCCGAGGAATTCTTCGGCTCGGGCAGCAACGCCCAGGGCTGGATGGCTTAACCCGCCCCGTCGTGGGCATTTCAGGAGGCACCATGAAGAAAAAGGAAATCGGGATCCCCAAGAACGCCCCGGCCGCCGCCAAGCGCGCCGATGACAAGCTCGACAAGGCCAAGGGGCTGAAGGAGGGCAGCAAGGCCGACCTGGCCGCGGACAAGAAGACCATAGCCAAGTACGGCAAGAAGGGGGGCAAGAAGTGATCTTCGCCCCCGTCAAATCAACCAACATCCACAGCGTGGCCTACGACCCCGCGGCGCAGATCCTGGAGGTGAAGTTCCACGGTGGCGGCCACCACCGCTACTTCGATGTCTCGCCGAGGACCCACCAGGACCTCATGGGCGCTGATTCGGTGGGGCGGTTCTTCGTCGCCCACGTGCGCGGCCAGCATCGCAGCGAAGCCGTGAAGGCGCCCAAGGCATGACCGCCCGGCCCCGCACCAAGCCATACACCAACGGCGGCATCCGGCGCATCCCCTGCGCCAGGTGCGGGGCCCCTTCGGTCTACCAGTGGCAGATCTGCAGCGACGGCAACCAGTATCGGGGTTTCTGCCGGGCCTGCGACATCGCCATGAACGCGATGGTTCTCAAATTCGTCGGCTTCCCGGACTGGAAAGCGAAGCTGGCCGCCTACAAGGCCCGGGAGGCTCAATGACCCACGACCTGCTCACCGTCAAAGAGGGCGCGGAGGTCTACGACCCCCGCATGAACGTGGAAACCTTCCGGCGCAAGTTCTGTGGGCCTCGCGGGGTGCTGGCGGAGCGCCACGGCCTCCGGGTGCGCAACGGCAAGCGCCGGGTCATCCGGATCCTGCGCGTCGTCCTGGAAGCCCTCATCGAGGAGGAGCGAGGCATCGCTGGTTAGCGGGAGTTATCGCACCTTAGCGGGACCTAGCGGGAGTTAACGACTCCCGCTTCGTGTGTACCAGGCGCGCGGACGTGAGGCTGGGGAGCGGAGATCCCCGCCATGTCCTTCCTGCGTCAGAGCCAAACCACCGGGAACCTGGACTACATCGACGATGCGGGACGCGACTGGTTCCTGGGCCAAGGATGGGCCGGGAACGACTCCCGCGCCGGCGTGAACCCT
>CAIRAS010000129.1 GCA_903876615.1 uncultured Holophagaceae bacterium | reverse complement strand
CGAAGATGTTCACCAGCACGGCCTTCACCGCGGGATCGTTGAGGATGATGCGGAAGGCGTTCTTCACCGCGTCCTCGGTGGCGCTGCCGCCCACATCGAGGAAGTTGGCGGGGGAGCCGCCGTGGTACTTGATGATGTCCATGGTGCCCATGGCCAGGCCTGCGCCGTTGACCATGCAGCCGATCTCACCATCCAGCTTGATGAAGTTCAGGTTGTACTTGCTGGCGTCGATCTCCTCCTCGGCCTCTTCGTTGAGGTCGCGGAAGGCGAGGACATCGGGGTGGCGGACCAGGCCGTTGTCATCAAAGCCGATCTTGGCGTCCAGGGCGGTGACATCACCCGTCTTAGTGACCACCAGCGGGTTGATCTCCACCATGGAGCAGTCCTTGTCCACGAAGAGCTTGTAGAGGTTCTGCAGGAAGACCACGCCCTGCTTGAAGGCCTCGCCCTCGAGGCCGAGGGCGAAGGCGACCTGACGCGCCTGGAAGCTGCAGAGGCCCAGCGCGGGATCCACGGCCACCTTGACGATCTTCTCAGGGGTCTTCTCGGCGACCTCCTCGATCTCAACACCACCCTCGGTGGAGGCCAGGATGGTGATGCGGCTGGAGGAGCGGTCCACCAGGAAGCTCAAGTAGAGCTCCCGGGCGATGTCCACGGGCTTAGAGAGGAACACGGTGCGGACCTTGCGGCCCTCGGCGCCCGTCTGCTTGGTGATCAGCTGCATGCCAGCCATGGCCTTGAACAGCTCGGCGGCCTGGTCGGGGTTGGTGGCGAACTTCACGCCGCCGCCCTTGCCGCGGCCGCCGGCGTGGATCTGGGCCTTCACGACGCTGGCGCCGCCGAAGCCCTTGGTGATCATGCGGGCCTCTTCGGCATCCTGGGCCACTTGCCCATCGGGCGTGGCCACCTTGTACTTCCGAAGCAGCTCTTTGGCTTGGTATTCATGGATGTTCATGCGGGCTCCAGTGAGGTCACCCCCCAGTCTAGCGGCCGGGAGGCCCGGGCCGAACCACGAAGGCTGTGACCCATGGCATCCTTTGAGGGTCCCGGAGTCCTCCCATGGCCCAACTGGATCGACTGCTCTCCCACGTCATCGCGAAAGCGGGTCTTCGGCTGGAGGTAAAAGCCGACCGGAAACCCCGGCTGGAACTGAAATCCGGCGAGACCGTGGACCTGCTGCCCAACCCGCTGCCCGCCGTGATGGTGGAGGTGCTGGCGGGCGACGTGGTGCCCCCGGCCCTGAAAGCCGCCTGGCTGAACGAGGGCCAGGCCGAGTTCGACTACGACCAGGGCGGCCAGGCCTTCCGGATCCGCCTCAGCCGCTTCCAGGACACTCCCCAGATTCTGGCGATCCACCTGGGCCCTTCCCCGAAGCTCCTGCCCGGAGAAGCCCCCGAAGCCCCTCCGCCGCCCCCGGCCGCTGCGGTCCTGCCGGCAGCCCAGGAAGCGTCCCGGTCCCTGGCCACCCCCCGCCCCAGCCGCAAATCCCAGGGCCATCCCCTCGCAGAGCGCCTCCTGTCCACCCTCCTCGCGAAGCAAGGCTCCGACCTGCACTGCACCACCCATGAGCCGCCCCTGGCCCGCATCCACGGCGACATGCAGGAGCTCGAGGGCTTCGGCCCACTCGATCCCGCCACCCTGCTGGAGATGATGGAGTCCCTCGCCACGGGCCCCGCCTGGCAGCGCTTCCAGGAGCACCACGACGCGGACTTCGCCTATCCCTACGAGGCCGGCGGGTGCCGCCTGCGCGTGAACTACTTCCAGGACCGGGTGGGCCCGGGGTTCGTCTGCCGGGTCATCCCCAACCAGCTGCCGGACCCCGCCAAGCTGGGCCTGCCGGACCCGGTGCGCCGGCTGGCGGGACTCTCCAAGGGCCTGGTGCTGGTGACCGGCCCCACAGGCAGCGGCAAGTCCACCACTCTGGCCGCCATCGTGGACCTGGCCAACCAGAAGCGGCGGGACCACATCCTGACCATCGAGGATCCCATCGAGTTCGTGCATCCCCGCAAGGGCTGCCTGGTGAACCAGCGCGAGGTGGGCACCCACACGGACAGCTTCAAGAGCGGCCTCCGGGCGGCCCTCCGCGAGGACCCCGACATCGTCATGGTGGGCGAGATGCGGGACCTGGAGACCATCGCCATCGCCCTGGAGACCGCCGTCACCGGCCACCTGGTCTTCGGCACCCTGCACACCAGCAGCGCCATCGGCACCGTGGACCGCATCGTGGACCAGTTCCCCGCAGACCGGCAGCAGCAGATCCGGGTGATGCTCGCGGACTCCCTCAAGTGCGTGGTCAGCCAGACCCTGCTGAAGCGCATTGGCGGCGGCCGCATCGCAGCCCTGGAGACCCTCTTCATCAGCCCGGCCATCGCCAACCTGATCCGAGAGGGCAAGAACTTCCAGATTGCCAGCGCCATGCAGACCGGCCGCAGCTACGGCCAGCGCCTGATGAACGATGCCCTGGTCGAGCTCATCAAGGACCGGAAAGTCGAGGCCATGGAGGCCTACATCAAGTGCCCCGACAAGGAGTCCTTCATCGCCGCCTGCAAGCGGGCCAGCATCCCCTTCGACCTCCGCCTGGGCGAGCCCGAGGCCTAAACCCGGGCAGGTCTCCTCCGAATCCCAGCCAGGAGGCCGCCCTTGCGCGGTGAGGCGGGCTTCCCATGCTGTATAACGTGGGAGGTTGGAAATGGCCGTTCGATCAAGCAAGGTCTCACGGTTTCAACAGATTGCCCTCCGTTCGAGGACGCCCGTGCACCCGCGATCCCGGCAGGCCCACCCGGTGGTGGCCGTGCTGCCCTTCCTGGACCTGCGGCCCGGGAGCAGTGAGGAGCCCCTCACGGAAGGACTCGCCGAGGAGATCCTCCAGGCGCTCAACCAGCTGGAGGGGCTCCGGGTGATCTCCCGGACCACTTCCTTCCTGTATGGGGGGTCGAGTCTCTCCCTGACCGAGGTGGGGCGCCGACTGCAGGCGGACGCCATCCTGGGAGGTTCCTTCCGGCGGGAGGGGGGGCACCTGACCCTCCATGCGGAGCTCATCGCCGTGAGCACCGATCAGCCCCTGTGGACCCGGACCTTCGAGTTCGATCGGAAAGAGCTGTTCCCAACCCTCGAGGAGCTCGTGCAGGGCGTCGCCGGGGTCCTGCAGACCTCCGCGCCGCCCCGGATCCGGCAGGCCGTGGACTTCCGGGCCTACGAGTTCTACCTGCGGGGCCGGAGCTACTACTACCGCTTTAACCGCCACGGCATGGCCTTCGCCGCCCAGATGTTCCAGCAGGCCCTGGACCTCGACCCGGACTATGCCTCGGCCTGGGCGGGCCTGGCCAACTGCGCGGCCTATGCCCACATCTACATCGAGCGCACCGAGACCCAGCGCGAGCTGGCCGAGACCTGCAGCCGGAAGGCCCTGGAGCTGGATCCCACCCTGGCCGAAGCCCATGCCTCCCGGGGCGCGGCCCTGTCCGCGGCAGGCCGGTCCGACGAGGCCGAGGCGGCCTTTGAGACGGCGCTACGGCTGGATCCCAACCTCTACGAGGCGGCCTACTTCTATGCCCGGCACTGCTTCGCCGCCGGGAAGCCCGAGCGCGCCATCGAATACTTCGAGTGGGCCGCAGCCCTGCGGCCCGAGGACTTCCAGTCCATCCTCCTGGTGGCTCAGGCCTACCACAGCCTGGGGGTCGAGGACGAAGCCGAGCGGGCCCGCCGGCAGGGTCTGGCCCTGGTGGAGCAGCGGCTGGAGCGCGCTCCGGACGATGTGCGCGCCCGCTACCTTGGCGCCAACGCCCTGGTGGCCCTGGGCGAGCGGGAGAAGGGCCTGGCCTGGGCCCGCCTGGCCCGGAGCATGGACCCGGAGGACCCCATGCTGCTCTACAACCTGGGCTGCATCAACGCCCTGGCGGGCGAGTCTGCGGAGGCCCTGGCCTGCCTGGGCTTGGCCATGGCCGCGGGGCTCACCCAGAAGGACTGGCTGCTCCACGACGGTGACCTGGATTCCCTCCGGGAGCTCCCGGACTTCCAGCGCCTGCTCGAGAAGCTGTAGGGCAGGTCCCTACTTGCTTCGCAATAGCAGGGCCTCGGGGATCTCCCGCAGCAGCTCGCCCGTGGCCGCATCGCCGGCCACGGCGGCTAGGTGTGCCACGGCACTGCGGGAGGCGCACAGGGCCAGCTCCCGGGTCTCGGCCAGAGCGTCGTGCCGGGCGATGAGCTCCCGAAGGCGGGCTTCCTCGTCGGCGGGGATGGGCACCTCCTCGCCCCGGTCCCAGATGGTGCGGACCAGGTCGCGCACCTCGTCCGGGGCGCGCTCCAGCAGGGTGAGCATGGGCAGGGTGAGCTTCCCCTCGCGCAGGTCGCTGAAGGCGGGCTTGCCCAGCTCGGCGCTGGTGGCGGTGTAGTCCAGCAGGTCGTCCACCAGCTGGAAGGCGCGGCCCACTTCCAGGCCGTACTGCCGCATGGCCAGGCACTCGTCCGGGCCGCGGCCCGTGAGCACGGCCCCGCTCTCGGTGCAGCCACTGAACAGCAGCGCGGTCTTCCGCTCCTGGACATCGAAGTAGTCCTTGCGGCTGGTGTCCAGCTTGAAGAGCACGTCGTTCTGGATGAGCTCGCCCTCGATCATGCGGGTGGTCACTTCCGCGAAGATCTCCATCATCCGCCAGCTGCGTCCGGCGATGGCCTCGCCCATGGCCACGAGGTAGAGCAGGTCGCCGAACAGCACGGTCAGGGTGTTGCCCCAGAGCCGGTTGAGGGTGGGCATGCCCCGCCGGAGCTGGGCGTGGTCAATGACATCGTCGTGGACCAGGGTCGCCGTGTGGATGAGCTCGAAAACGGCCCCGAAGCGGACATCCTCTTCGTTCTGTACGCCGCAGAACCGCGACGAGAGCATGACCAGCGCGGGCCGGAGGCGCTTGCCCTGCCCCCCCCGGACGTGGTGGGCCAGCTTCTGGACGACCTCCACGTCACTCTGCAGGATGCGCTGCAGCTCTGCCTCCACCCCGGCCAGCTTGGGGGCGATGGGGAGGAAGTAGTGCGAGAGGTCGAGGCGGGCCACGTCAGCCCCGATAGTTCGTGAACTGGAGGTCGAGGCCCTGGTCGTCCCGCTTGAAGAGGGCGATGACCTCCTGCAGGTCATCGCGGCTCTTGCCGCTGACCCTCAGCTGGTCGCCCTGGATGCTGGCCTGGACCTTGATCTTGGCGTCCTTGACGGCCTTGATCAGTCCCTTGGCCTTCTCGATGGGGATGCCCTGCTGGATGGTGACGTCCTGGCGCACGCTGCCCTTGGACGCCGGCTCGAGCTTGCCGTAGACCATGCTGCGGATGCTGACGCCGCGCTTGTGCAGCTTGGTCTGCAGCACGTCGATGACGGCCTTGAGCTTCACCTCGTCATCGCTGTTCAGGACCAGCACCTTGTCGTCCTTGAGCTCAATCTTCGAGACCGAGCCCTTGAAGTCGTAGCGCTGCCCGATCTCCTTCATGGCCTGGGCCACCGCATTCTTGACCTCATCCAGATCGACTTTGCAGACGACGTCGAAAGAGCACTCGCTGGCCATGGGAACTCCTCGGGCTGATCAGGCTTCCAGACTACCGCCCGCAGCGGCCTTGGAAAAGATGAAGACCGAACGATCAGCTTTTCCAAGCCCGGTTCAGGGCTTGGCGCCGGCCCCCAGGCTGCGGAAGAAGGCCAGCGTGCTGAGCCGGAAGCCCACCAGGACCACGGCCTCGTCCTTCCCGTGGCGGCCCTTGTTCACGGATCCCTCCATGTAGAAGTCGCCGCTGGCGCCCTGGGAGCCGAACTGGGACAGCACCACCCGACCGCGCATGTAGAGCCGGTCCTGGTAGCGGAAGAGGGGATCGCGCAGGTAGGACCACTCCGCGAAGGAACCCTTGAACGAGCCCTCCTCCTGCCGGGTCGTGAGGCCGAGCTTGAAGCGGTTGCGGAACTCGTCCCGGGCTGTGCCGGTCAGGTCCTCCTGGAGCACAGGCTGGCTGAAGCCCACCACCCCGGCGGTGCCCACCACGCCCCAGCTCACCCGCTCGGTGAGGGTCTGCATCCACCAGAGGCCCACCTCACCCCGGAAGTGGCCGCTGCTGGTGATCACGTTCAGGGTCTCCGAGGTCTCGAAGCTCGAAGACTGGAAGGCGAGGGTGCTGAAGACCTCCCACCAGGTGTCCTGGGCCGGCCGACGGAAGGTCTGCCGGATGTCCAGGGCCACGAAGGGACGCGACTTGGAGAAGAAGGAACCCCGGTCGGCCCCCCCTTCGCTGAACAAGCTCGAGAACTGGAAGCCTCCGTAGAGGTCCACCTTGAGCTCGTCGGCGTCGAGCTTGAGCGGGTCCTCGGCCCAGCGCTGGCGGGCGATGACCCGGTCCAGCTCTCGGAAGTCTTCCAGCATCCGGGACTGGCCCACCACCAGGGACTGAGCCTGGGACAGGTTCGGAGAGGCCTCACGCTCGAGGGTGTTCCGCAGCGACTGGGCCTGCTGGAGGCCCCGCTCCACCTCGAAGATCCGAACCTGCAGCTCGCGCTGCTTGGTCCGCAGCTCCTTGAAGAAAGCCCGCCGCTCGGCCGGCGCGAGCGCCTTGATGGCCGTGTCCAGCTCGGCCTCGAAGCGGGGGTTGGGCGCTCCGGCCACCTGACAGAAGGGCACCGCGGACTGGGCTGCCAGGGCCACGCAGCAGACGGGGACGAGGAGGGCGGATCGGAACACCTCAGGCCTCCAGCTTCTGCAACAGCCCCGGCCAGCCATCCCAGAGGCTCAGCAGCTGGAAGGCCGTCAGGACCAGCGCGTGGTGGATCTCGCCCCGCCGCATGCGGGTCTCCCACTCGGCCCAGGCGCAGGCCCAGACCTGGAGTTCTTCCGCCGGGTCCAGTTGCAGGCCGCCCTCGAGCTCACAGTCCAGGGCCAGGAAGGTGTGGCAGCGGTTGGACTGCGTGGCGGGGTTGGGGGTGCAGGAGCCCAGGGCCACCCACTGCCCCGAGGTGTAGCCCGTCTCTTCCCTCAGCTCACGGCGGGCCGCCCCTTCCGGGGCCTCGCCTTCATCACAGCCGCCACCGGGGATCTCCAGGGTCGAGGCGTCGATGCCATGGCGGAACTGCTCAACCACCAGCAGCTCTCCGGTCCGGGTGAAGGCCACCACATTCACCCAGTCAGGTCCCTCGAGGCGGTAGAAGGCGTGCTGGCGCCCCGTGTGGGGGCTGCGACGCTGGGCCACGATCTGCCGGAAGATGCGCGAGTCCTGCCGGACACTCTCGGACTCCTGAGTCCAGGGGATGGCAGGATCGAAGCCCTCGGGGTGCTGGTGGAGCAGCCGCATCAGTACCTCGGCACCGTGGGATCCATCCGGCTGTAGGCGTTGATGCCACCAGCCAGATGGGCGATGTCCCGGAAGCCAGCCCCCAGGAGCACCCGTAGCGCCTGCATGCTGCGGGCCCCGTGGTGGCAGTAGGCGGCTACGGGCCGGGCCGGGTCCAGCTCGCCCAGCCGGTCGGGCAGCTCGCCCAGGGGAATCAGGATGGCCCCCGGCAGGTGGGCAAGCTCGTGCTCCCAGGGTTGCCGCACATCCAGGCGCTGGACGCTCTCCGGCAGGTCCCGGTAGGCCTCAGGGCTGAGGTTATGGCCACTCTCAAACATGCTGGGGCTCCCCGTGGCTGAGCACCCGGCTGCAGATGTGGTGGGTGATGACGTCCAGGGCGGTGCGGTTCTCGACCCCCGTGGGGACGATCAGGTCCGCCCAGCGCTTGCTGGGCTCCACGAACTCCAGGTGCATGGGGCGCACGCTCTTCTCGTACTGGGCCATGACGCTCTCGAGGCTGCGCCCACGCTCCTGGGTGTCGCGCCGGATGCGCCGGAGAATCCGGATGTCCGCATCCGTGTCCACGAAGATCTTGATGTCCAGCTGTTCCCGCAGCTCCGGCAGGGCAAAGAGCAGCAAGCCCTCCAGGATCACTACTTTGCCGGGAGGCACAGGTTCCTCCCAGCCCGTGCGGTCGGACAGGGTGAAGTCGTAGCGCGGCTTCCGGATGCTCTCCCCGCGATGCAGCGCCATCAGGTGCGCCGCCATCAGCTCCAAGTCGAAGGCGTGGGGGTGGTCCCAGTTCACGGCCATGCCGCCAAAACGGGACTTCACCAGCTCCAGGGGCGCGTAGTAGGCGTCCATGTCCAGCAGCATGGTGGCCACGGCCTTCTTCCGCAGCCGCTTCACCAGCTCGGCGGCCACCGAGGTCTTGCCGCTTCCGGAGCCTCCCACGATGCCCACCAGCATCGGCCTGTCCGTCATCGCGCCCCCTTTGCTGCTTCCATCCTACTTCAAGGTGGCCCCCGGTCCTGCTATGGTTCGGTCCATGCTTCCCACGCGTGTCCTTCCCGTCCTGCTGCCCCTGCTGCTGCTGGTAGGGTGCGCCTCCGAGGATCCCCGGCTGCCTGGCAACCTCTACGAGGAGGCCCGCAAGCTGAACCTGGAGGGCCGCAGCGCCGAAGCAAAGGCCATGATGAAGCAGCTGGCCCTTCGGTATCCGGACACCGAAGCCGCCCGCCAGGCCAAGCGGGACCTCTTCCTCATCGAGGCCTTCCTGAGCCGGGACACCGCCGACCGCCAGAAGCAGGTTCGGGCGGCCATCAAGCGGGTCACCGACGCCCTCATCCGCTACAAAGGCAAGCGGGGCGAATACCCCGGAGCCCTGGCCAACCTGGTGCCGGAGTATCTGGATCGCCTACCCGAGACCCCCTGGGGGCATCCCTTCTTCTACCGCCCCTACGTGACCCGCCCCATCGAGGACCTGCCTGTCAAGCGCGGCCCGGCCCGGCAGCGCTTCAACACCAAGTACGACGGCTACTACCTGGCCTGCCTCGGCATGGATCTCGCCCCCGGCGGCGAGGGCTTGGCCGCGGACACCCTCATCAAGGATGGCCTGCCCTTGGGCGAGAGCAGCTTCCCGCCTCTGCCCCAGCCCCAGCCGTTGCGTTGAGGTCCCGACCAGCCTTGAGACCAGCTGCGCACCCTGTGCGCAGCTATCAAAATGCGGCCGCAGGCCGCATTTTGCGAAGGGCTGGAGGGCGGAACAGCTACTTCACTCCCCAGTCGAGGATCACCTTGCCGCTCTGGCCGCTGCGCATGGCGTCGAAGCCCTGCTGGAAGTCGTCGATGCCGAAGCGATGCGTGATCACGGGGCTGATGTCCAGGCCGCTCTGCAGCATGGCGGCCATCTTGTACCAGGTCTCGAACATCTCCCGGCCATAGATCCCCTTGAGGATCAGCCCCTTGAAGATCACCTGGCTCCAGTCCACGGCGCAGTCCCCGGGCAGGATGCCCAGCAGGGCCACGCGGCCGCCGTGGTGCATGGCCTCCAGCATCGACTCGAAGGCATTGCGGTTGCCACTCATCTCCAGACCCACGTCGAAGCCCTCGGTCATGCCCAGCTGGGCCATGACCTCCGGCAGGGTGGTCTTGGCGGCGTTCACGGCCAGGGTCGCGCCCATCTTGCGGGCCAGCTCCAGACGATACTCGTTCACGTCCGTGATCACCACGTGCCGGGCACCCACATGCTTCGCGATGGCCACGGCCATGATGCCGATGGGCCCGGCGCCGGTGATGAGCACGTCCTCACCCACCATGTCGAAGCTCAGGGCCGTATGCGCGGCGTTTCCGTAAGGATCGAAGATGGCGGCGGCTTCGTCGGGCACGTTGGCCGGCACCTTGAACACATTGAAGGCCGGGATGCTCAGGTATTCGGCGAAAGAGCCCGTGCGGTTCACACCAACGCCCACGGTGTTCCGGCAGAGGTGCCGCTTGCCGGCCCGGCAGTTGCGGCAGTGGCCGCAGGTGATGTGGCCCTCGCCGCTGACCCGGTCGCCGGGCTGGTAGCCCTCCACCTCGCCACCCACCCGCTCGATGATGCCGTAGTATTCGTGGCCCACCACCATGGGCACGGGGATGGTCTTCTGGGCCCAGGCGTCCCAGTTATAGATGTGCACGTCGGTGCCGCAGATGGCGCTCTTGTGGACGCGGATCAGCACGTCGTTGTGGCCCACTTCCGGCAGGGGAACCTCCCCCATCCAGATGCCTTCCTCGCGCTTGGACTTGAGCAGTGCTTTCATCGGGCCCTCCACTGGCTCCATTTCACCACCCCCACCAAGGATCCGGGTCCTGACTTGACGATCTGTGAAGCCAGCCGATAAAGTGAACCCAGGCGATTCTGATGACCACACCCCTCCCGCGGCCCAACCGCAATAATAATCGGCTCCCTCGCGCGGATCGTGCGTGGGCCGGTGAGGGCATCTCCTAGATTCCTGCTTCCCCGGACCACCCCGATTCGCGCAAGCGGATCGGGG
>CAIRAS010000128.1 GCA_903876615.1 uncultured Holophagaceae bacterium | reverse complement strand
TGATCGCCAGGATCTCGTCTTCGCGGACGATGACGTGGTCGATGCCGTCGATCTTCACTTCCGTGCCGCTGTACTTGCCGATCAGCACCTTCTGGCCGGGCTTGACGGACATGGGATTGCGGGTGCCGTTGTCGTTGATCTTGCCTTCGCCGACGGCCACCACTTCAGCCTCCATGGGCTTTTCCTTGGCGGTGTCAGGGATGATGATGCCGCCCTTGACAGTCTCGGCGGGGTCGACGCGCTTGAGCACAACGCGGTCGGAAAGGGGCTGGATGGCCATGAAACCTCCTGAGGTTATAGAAAAGGGGACCGGTGGAGCTGTTAGCACTCACCAACAGTGAGTGCTAATTCTGGCACCCCCGGGGGGGGAGGGTCAAGCTCAATTTCTCGAAGAGCTCCAACATCTTAATTATTTGAGGAAGATTTTCTTCCCATTTCTAATAACTTCCGAAAGAAGCGCGTCTTGGCAGAGTGGGTGTAGCCTCAAATCATGGAAACACTGGCAACCCTCCGCGACCTGCAAGCCACCCTGAGAGATCTGACGACCATCCAGCGCGAGTTGTCAGCCCTTCCGCCCGACGTGGCGGTGCTGGATGGCAGGGTCAAGACCGCCACCAAGTTCATGGCCGAAAAAAACAGGGCACGGGAGACCGCCCAACTCCAGATCCAGGCGAAAACCAAGGATCTGGCCCTGGCCCAGAAAGAGGAGGACCGGGCCCGCGAGGCGGTGAAGGCCACCAGCCAGAAGGTCCACTACGCCTCCGCCATCCGCGAGCTGGACGAGAAGGAACGCACCAAGGCTGGCATCGCCCGCCCCCTCAAGGCCCTGGAAGCCATGGTACAGGTCCTCGACAAAGCCCTGGCCGGGCTGGAAGCCGAGCGGTCCGCCGCCCAGGCCCAGTTCGACGAGCTCCATGCGGTCTTTCTGGATGAGCACGCCAACCAGGTGGAAGGCCGGAAGCTGCTGCTGGCCAAGCAGTCCGAACTGGAAGCGAAGCTGCCGCCCGTCGAGGTCGCCCGCTTCCATCGCATGGCCGCCGCCCGGCAAGGACGGGTGGTCGTCCCGGTAGAGGGCGGTGCCTGCACCGGTTGCCGGGTCAAGCTGCGCGGCCCGCTCTTCGCGGATCTGAAGGAGGGCAAGATCCTCATCACCTGCGAATCCTGCCAGCGGATCCTCTTCCTGCCGTGAGCCTGCAGGACCGGATCACCTCGCTGCGGACCCGTATCCTGCGGGCCTGCGAGCTTGCCGGTCGCGATCCGGACAGGGTCGAGCTCCTGCCCGTCTCCAAGCGGCAGCCCCTGGCGCTCATCCGCGAGGCCGCCAGCCTGGGCTTCCCGCGCTTCGGCGAGAACTACGTCCAGGAGGGCGAGGACAAGGCTCTGGCCGCCCCGGACCTCGAGTTCGTGCTGCTGGGGCCTCTGCAGCGCAACAAGGCCAAGCCCGCCCTCCAGCACTTCAGCGAGATCCAGAGTCTCGACCGGCCGGACCTCGCCGAGCGCCTCCGCCGGCTCGCCGCCGAGCTGCAGGTGACCTGCCCGGTCTGGATCCAGGTGGACCTCTGGGACGAAGCCACCAAGCTGGGCGGCTGCCACGAGGCCGATCTGCCCGCTTTGTTTGAAGCCCTGGCGGGCGACCCCCGCCTGCCCCTGAAGGGCCTCATGGCCATCCCGCCGCCGGACGAGGCGGCCGCCTTCGGGCAGCTGGCGGACCTGCGGGAGCGCCTGCAGCAGGACCTGGGCCAGCCCCTGCGCCTGAGTATGGGCATGAGCGGCGATCTGGAGGAGGCCATCGCCGCCGGCTCGGACCAGATCCGCATCGGCACGGCCTTCTTCGGAGAGCGCCGGTACTGACCCTGGCGCAGGAGAGGCGGCTGACCTAGGCTGACCTCGGCCCCGCCTTTATTCGCAAGCCTCGATGAAAGGAAGTCGGAGCTGAGGGCATGGATGGGTATCGGGCCCCGGAATCCGCTCCGGTCCCTGACCAGCCCCCTCACCTGCCCCGCACCGGAGGTCCCATGCGCCGAGCCCTGCTCCTTGCCGCCGTCCCCTCGCTCCTGATCGCCCAGGAGACCCCCACCACGCTGAAGGACCAGAAGGCCCTGGCGGTGACCATCTACAACGACAACCTGGCCCTGGTGAAAGACACCCGGGAGGTGCGCCTGCCGAAAGGCGAGGCCAGGCTGGCCTTCCAGGAGGTCTCCGCCCAGATTCGGCCCGAGACCGCCGCCCTGCGGAACCTCACGGCCCCCCGGGACTTCTGGGTGGCCGAGCAGAATTTCGACTTCGACCTGCTGACCCCCCAGAAGCTGCTGGAGAAATACGTGGGCGAGCAGGTGACGGTGGTGCGGACCGTCCGGGGCGAAGGCGCCGGTGACCGGGAAGTGCGCGAGGCGGCCACGGTGCTGGCCACCAACAACGGCACGGTCCTGCAGTTCGCGGACCGCATCGAGACCAGCGTCCCGGGGCGGATCATCTTCCCGAAGGTGCCGGCCAACCTGCGGGCCCGCCCCACCCTGGTCATCAGCCTCCACAGCGGCGTGGAAAAGGCCCAGCAGCTGGAGCTGAGCTACCTCACGGGCGGCCTCTCCTGGCGCGCCGACTACGTGGCGAACCTGGCACCCGACGAGAAGACCCTGGACCTCAGCGGCTGGGTGACCCTCACCAACCAGAGTGGCGCCGCTTATCCCAACGCCACCCTGCAGCTGGTGGCGGGCGATGTGAACCGGGCCCGGCAGCGCCCCGAGCGGGCCCTGGCCAAGGCGGACATGGTCATGAGCATGGCCGGTGCGGCACCGAAAATGGCCGAGGAGAGCCTGTTCGAGTACCACCTCTACACCCTGGACCGGCCCACCACCCTGGCCGTGAACCAGACCAAGCAGGTGGCCCTGCTCACCGCCAGCGCCGTGCCCGTGCGCAAGGACTACCTGCTCCAGGGCCAGAACTACTACTACTCCGGCAGCTACGGCGACCTGGGTGAGAAGCAGAAGGTCGGCGTCTTCCTCGAGTTCGACAACAAGGAGTCGAGCCGCCTGGGCATGCCCCTGCCCAAGGGCATCCTGCGCGTCTACAAACGCGACAGCGAAGGCCGCGCCCAGTTCGTGGGCGAGGACAACCTGGACCACACCCCCAAGAACGAGCTGGTCCGCCTGAAGCTGGGCGACGCCTTCGATGTCACGGCCCGGCGCAAGCAGACCGACTACAAGAGCCTCGGCCGGCAGGGCAAGTTCGGGTCCGTGCACGAGTCCGCCTTCCAGGTGGAGCTCAAAAACGCCAAGAAGGAGGCCGTCACCGTGAGCCTGCTGGAGCCCCTCCCCGGCGACTGGGAAGTGATCCAGGAGAGCCACCCCCACACCAAGGAGGCCGCCGGCACCGCGAAGTTCCGAGTCACGGTACCCGCCGAAGGCAGCGCCACCCTGACCTACCGGGTCCGCGTGCGGTGGTAGCAGCGGGTCTCCGTCCGCGCCGGGGAATTCAGCCATACTGAACGGCCATGCCCCTGCCCGCCCGCTTCCTCGCTCGTCTGCGGCGCCTGCCGCTGCGGCTGCGCGGGCGCCTCACGGGCGGCACGGAAGGGCAGCACCCCTCCCGGTTCAAGGGCGCGGGCCTCAGCTTCGTGGAGAACCGCCCCTACGAGCCCGGCGATGACCCGCGCTACATCAACTGGCCCCTGACCGCCCGCACGGGCGAGCCGATCATGAAGCGCTTCGAGAGCAGCCGGGACCTGGTGCTGTGGCTGGTGGTGGACCCCTCCCCCTCGATGTTCCTGGGTGATCCCGTCTCGCCCCTGCGCTGGGCCATGGAGCTCTGCGGCGCAGCCTTCGCCACCCTGCAGGCCACCGGCGACCGGCTGGGCCTGGTGGTGCCCGGCGATGGCCGCACCCCGGCCCTGCGCCTCGCCCCGAAGCGGGGGCGCATCCACGGCCTGCGGATCCTGGAGCTGCTGGCCGAGCGGGGCCCCTGCATCCCCACGGAGGCATCCTGGCGGGAGGCCCTGGGACACTGGGGCGAGCACGGCAAGGGGCACCGCCTGTGGCTCTTCAGCAACGGCGCCGGGCTGCAGGGTCTGGCGCCGCTGCTCAAGCCCCTGGCCACCCGCCACCGGGTGGTCTGGTTCCAGCCGGACAATCCGGAAGACCGCGGGGCCATGACCTGGCCTGATCCCGGCTTCAGCGCCGCGGTCGAACGCCAGCGCTGGGAAGTGCAGACCGACCCCGTGGTGAAGCTGAACGCGTGGCTGCGGGCGGGGGGGGCGTGAACGACGATCGGGTGGGTTCCCACGGTCGGCTGTGCAGGCTCGGATTCCGCTCGCGGAATCCGAGATTCGAAAAGATGGGGCTGCTGCTGATGGCGGGATTATCCGTCAGCGGTGCTCCAGTCTGGAAGGCTCCGGCTGCGCTCAGGCTGGGGGAGCTGCAGGTACTGGAACTCTCGGAAGCCGACCCCTTGAAGCCTGCCCTGCCGCGGCCCACGGTGGAGGACCGCCTGGGCCCGCTGCGCCTGCGCGCCATGGAGCCGCTGCCTGACGGCCGGGGCTGGCGCTTCCAGGTGCAGGCGCTCAGCCCGGGTCTCGCGGTCATCCCGGCCCTGGACCTCGGCAACGGCCAGCGGGCCCCGGAGCTGCGCCTGCCGGTGCCGCGCAGCATCCCCTTCGGCGGGCCCTGGGTGGGCTTTGGCGGAGGCAACGAAGACCAGCTGCCGGCCATCCCCTTCCCCTGGGCCTGGGCCAGCCTGCTGCTGCTGCCCCCTCTGGGCCTGCTCGGCTGGGCCGGGCGGCGGTGGCGCCGGGGCTCCGCCTCGCGGCAGCTGCGCCACGCGGTGCAGGTGTTCAGCCACCAGTGGCCGCCCGCGAACCGCGACCGGGCAACCCTGGATGCAGCCCACAGCTTCGGCCGGGACCTGCTGGCCGCGCGCTTCGGCGAGGCCGCCCGGGCCTGGGGGACCTCCGAGTTCCAGGCGCAGCAGCTCGCCGTCTGGGAGCAGTGGTCCCGCAGCCTGGACGCCGCCCGCTTCGGCCAGGCCGAGCCCCCCTTCCCCACCACGGCAGAGCTGGTGACCGCCCTCGGTGACGAACCGCCACGCCGGGAGGGTGGCCGATGATCGCCCTGCGCCATCCCCTGCTGCTGCTGGCAGCGGTGCCCCTGCTGATCTGGGCCTGGCGGGTGGTCTACCGCTGGGGCATCCCCGCCTCGCGACCCTCCAGCCGCCTGGCCCGGCTCTCGTCCCACTGGCTGCCGGTGCTGCTGGCCCTGGCCCTGGGCCTCGCCGCCGCCGGTCCCGAGTGGCGCACCCCCCTGCGGGGCAGCGCCCCCGTGGTGGACTTCGCCGTGGTGCTGGACGGCAGCAGCAGCATGAAGATCCTG
>CAIRAS010000127.1 GCA_903876615.1 uncultured Holophagaceae bacterium | reverse complement strand
GTTGTCCCGGAAGATCGAGATCGCCAGGCCCGTGTCGAAGGCCTTGAAGCTCTTCCCGGCCTTGTGCAGGCCCTTCAGGGTGTCGGCCAGCGTCACGATCGCCCGCAGCTCCTCCTCCGGGTGCTGCCACGTCAGCAGGAAGTCCTTCTGGTAGAGGTCGGTCTTGAGGGCCTGGAAGGCTTTCAGGTTCTCGGCGAGGGTCGGCATGGGGGCTCCTTGAATGGGTGGGAAGGGGTGGATGGTTGGTTTCGGGGGTTGGGAATCAGGCTTCGCTGCTGGCAGCGGCTCCGGCGGACTCGACGCCGGCCTCTTCCAGGGACTTGATCTGGTTGAAGAAAAGGTTGAGCAGGACCGCCACGATGGAGGCCAGCAGGATACCGCTGTGGAGCAGGGGCGACAGGGGCTTGGGCATCTGGGCGAAGAACTTGTCCGCCACGATGGGGATCATGCCGAAGCCGATGCTGATGGCCACGATGATCAGGTTGAAGCGGTTGTTCTGGAAGTCCACGCCCCCGAGGATCCGGATGCCGGTCGCGCAGACCATGCCGAACATCACGATGCCGGCGCCGCCCAGGACGAAGGAGGGCACCGAAGCCACGATCACGGCCAGCTTGGGCAGGAGGCCCAGCAGCATCAGGATCGCGCCGCCAGCGGCGCAGACCCAGCGGCTCCGGACACCCGTCACGCCCACCAGGCCCACGTTCTGGCTGAAGGAGGTGTAAGGGAAGGTGTTGAAAATGCCGCCGAGGAGCGTGCCCAGGCCGTCCACGCGGAGGCCGTCGGAAAGATCCCGCTGGCTGATGGTGCGGCCGGTGATGTTGCCCAGCGCCAGGAACATGCCGAGTGACTCGACCATGACCACGATCATCACGATGCACATGGTGAGGGTGGCCACGAGGTTGAACTTCGGCAGCCCGAACTGGAAGGGGCGCACGATGGCCACCCAGGAAGCCTCATGGATGCCCACGAAGCTCACCTTGCCCAGGAACATGGCGACCAGGGTGCCTACGATGATGCCCGCCAGCACGGCCACGTTGGCCAGGAAGCCCTTCACGAACTTGGTGATGATCAGGATGAAGATCAGCACGAAGGCGGCGATGGCCAGATGGATCGGCGCACCGTAGGCAGGGTTGGCGATGGGGCCCGTGGGGCTGGGGATCGTCGGGTTGCCACCCGCAGCCCAGTTGACGCCCACCCGCATGAGGGAGACGCCGATGACCGTGATGATCGTTCCCGTCACCACCGGGGGAAACAGTGGCAGCATGCGGCTGATCAGGGGCGCGATGAGGATGCCGAAGATGCCCGCGCCGATGACCGCACCGTAGATGCCCAGCAGCCCCAGCTCAGGATTGCCCGCCATGACCACCATGGGACCCACGGCGGCGAAGGTGACGCCCATCATCACGGGAAGCTTGATGCCGAAGCGCCAGAAGCCGATGGCCTGGATCAGGGTGACGATGCCGCAGGCGAAGAGATCGGCGTTGATGAGCTGGGCCATCTGCTCCTTGGGGAGCTTGAGGGCACCGCCGATGATGAGCGGCACCGCGACGGCGCCGGCGTACATCACCAGCACATGCTGGATGCCCAGCAGGGTCAGGCGACCTGCGGGGAGGACTTCATCAACGGGATGCACGTCAGACGGGCGGTTCATGGGGGCCTTCTTCGGGGAGAGGTTTGGAGGAATAGGGGGGGATGGAAGACCGGAGAGATAGCGGACGGCCTGGGTAAGAATTTAAGGAAGGAGGATGGAATGTGCAATATTTTTTTATCATGAGTTAAAAATTTTTCTACTACTTGAGAACCAGTCTACGCTTCGGCCCACCTGGGCAACCCGCCAGGAGGGGTGCAGGCCTGCTTCTGTCCTTTGATTCAAAGCACTTATCCAGCGCATGATGGTTGGATACGCCATGACCGACCTCCTCCTGGAACTCCGCCATGTCACCGTCCGTCGCGGTGAGAAGGACGGCCTGCGCGGGCTGGACCTCGACATCCGGCGCGGGGAGCACCTGGCGATCATCGGCCCCAACGGCTCCGGCAAGTCCACGCTCATCAAGGTGATCACCCGGGAGCTGTACCCCCTGGCCACCGAGGGCACCGTCTGCCGCTGCTTCGGCGAGGAGGTCTGGGATGTCTTCGACCTCCGCAGCCGCTTCGGGCTGGTCTCCAACGAGCTCCAGGCCACCTATGCCCGGCCCATCACCGCCTTCGAGGCCGTCCTCTCGGGCTTCTTCAGCAGCATCGGCCTCTGGCCCGCCCACCAGGTCACGGCGTCAATGGAGGCCAAGGCCCGGGCCGTACTGGAGCTGCTGGAGGTGGCCCACCTGGCGGACCGGCCCATCCGGGAGATGTCCTCGGGCGAGGCCCGGCGCCTGCTCATCGGCCGGGCCCTGGTGCACGATCCCGTGGCGCTGCTGCTGGACGAGCCCACCAACAGCCTGGACTTCCGGGCCGCCCACGAGTTCCGCGAGATCGTCAGCAAGCTCGCCCGGGAGGGGCGCACCATCGTCATGGTCACCCACACCATCGCCGACGTGATCCCGGAGATCACCCGGGCGGTGCTGCTCAAAGAGGGTCGTGTCCACCGCGACGGACCCGTTGAGGAGATGCTCTCGGCACCGGTGCTGTCAGAGCTGTTCGGGATGCCCCTGCGGGTCGAGCGGGAGGACGGACGCTACGGCCTCTGGTAAATCGCGCCGACGATCCTCTTTTTTTCACTAGACCATAAACTCACCTTGTAGATGTTGACTGCCGAAGGAAAAAGCAGCCATTCATTCCCCAGGAGAGCGCCATGGACAGTTCCGTCATGGAGGAACTACGCAAGTTCGTGGCACCGGAGTTCATCTTCGGGCTGGACGCCCGCCGGCTGGCCGGTCGCTATGCCCGGAAGCTGGGCGGCAGCCGGGTCCTGGTCATCTCCGATGCCGGGGTGGCCGCCGCCGGCTGGACCGAGGATGTGGTCGCCAACCTGGAGGCTGAGGGTCTGCTCGTGACCCGCTTCTGCGGGGTCTCGCCCAATCCCCGGGACACCGAGGTCACGGCGGGCGCCGAGCTTTTCCGGGAAGCCGGGTGCGACCTCATCGTGGCCGTGGGCGGGGGCAGCGTCATGGACTGCGCCAAGGGCATCGGCATCGTCGCAGCCAACGGGGGCTCCATCCTGGACTTCGAGGGTGTGGACCGGGTCCCGGCCCCCATGGCCCCCCTGATCTGCATCCCCACCACCGGCGGCACCTCGGCGGATGTCTCCCAGTTCGCCATCATCACCGACACCCGGGAGCGGGTGAAGATCGCCATCATCAGCAAGGCCGTGGTCCCGGACGTGGCCCTCATCGACCCCACCACCCTGCTGACCATGGACGCCTACCTGACCGCCTGCACGGGCATGGACGCCATGGTCCACGCCATCGAGGCCTACGTCTCGAACGCCCACTCCCCTATCACCGACCTCCATGCCCTGGAGGCGATCCGCCTGGTGTCCACCCACCTGCGCGCCAGTGCCGGGGCGCCGGACAACCTGGAGCTGCGCACGCACATCATGCTGGCCAGCCTCCAGGCGGGACTGGCCTTCTCCAACGCCAGCCTGGGCTCGGTGCACGCCATGGCCCACAGCCTGGGCGGCTACATGGATCTGGCCCACGGCGAGTGCAATGCCCTGCTGCTGCCCCACGTCATGGACTACAACTTCGCCATGACCCCGGAGCGCTACCGCCGCATCGGCGAGGCCATGGGCTGCGACCTGCGCGGGCTCAACGACCGGGAGTCCCGGTCCCGGCTCATGGGCCACGTCCTGGAGCTCCGCAAGGACTGCGGCATCGACCACGGGCTGGCCGAGCGGGGCGTCCGCAGCTCGGACTTGTACCGCCTGGCCACCAAGGCCATCGAGGATCCCTGCAACGCCACCAACCCGCGCATCCCCAGCCGCGAGGACCTGCTCGCCCTCTACTCGGAAGCCATGTAGATGACCGAAAGGCGCGACTGGACCCGGATGCGCGAGAGCATCATCGGTCTAGGGACGGACTCGTCCCGGCGGACCTACTACCCCGAGCTGCTGGCCCGGGTGGCCCAGCTGGAGGAAGCCCGCACGAGCCTGCGCCGCTCCGAGGAGAACCTCCGCACCCTCTTCGACAGCCTCCATGACGCCGTCATCCTCCACGACTGGGAGGGCCGGGTCCTGGAGGCCAACGACGCCATGCTCGTCATGTACGGAGTCAGCCGCGAGACCTTCCGAAACCACACCATCGCGGACTATTCCGCCGACGCGGGTCCCGCCTCTCCCGTCGCCCACCACCTGCGCCAGCTGCGGGACCGCATCCTGAATGACGAGGCCCAGGTCTTTGAGTGGCGCGCCCGGCGGCCCCTCCAGCCCGGCGCCGACTTTGACGTCGAGGTCTCCCTACGCAAGGTGCGCTGGTACGACCAGGAGCTGATGGTCTCGGTGGTCCGCGACATCTCCGAGCGTAAGCGGCTGGAGGCCATGCTCAACCAGTCCCAGAAGCTGGACTCCCTGGGCCAGCTGGCCGGCGGGGTCGCCCACGACACCAACAACATGCTGGGCGTCATCATCGGCTATGCCGACCTGCTGCTGGAGCGCACTGCGGAGCAGCCCGGGTTGCGGCGGGACCTGGAACAGATCCGCAAGGCAGCGCTGCACTCCGCGGACCTGAACCGCCAGCTGCTAGCCTTCGCCCGCAAGCAGACCATCCAGCCCACGGCGGTCGACCTGAACACCCTGGTGGAGGCCACCCAGAAGCTGTTGCGCCGGCTCATCGGGGAGCAGCACGCACTGGTGTGGAAGCCCGCCACCACCCTCTGGCGTGTGTGGGCCGATCCCTCCCAGCTCGATCAGGTGCTGACCAATCTGGTGGTGAATGCCCGGGACGCCATCGAACCCGCGGGCACCATCACCCTGGAGACCGCAAACATCACGCTGGACGAGGCTGCGGCCCAGTTCCTGCCGGACGCCGAGCCCGGGGAGTATGCGGTGCTCCGTGTCACGGACACCGGCCACGGCATCCCGCCGGACATCCAGGCGCGCATCTTCGAGCCCTTCTTCACCACCAAGGCCCTCGGGCGCGGCACCGGCCTGGGCCTGGCCATGGTCTATGGCATCGTGCGCCAGAACCGGGGGTTCCTCACCGTCACCAGCGCCGAAGGGGTCGGCAGCACCTTCAGCATCCACCTGCCCCGCCACCGGGGTAGCGAGCGCCCGGAGGCGGCTGGCCCGACCGCCGAG
>CAIRAS010000126.1 GCA_903876615.1 uncultured Holophagaceae bacterium | reverse complement strand
CCCACGCCGTGCTCGGCGCTGTAGCTGCCCTCGAAGCTGCGCACCGCCAGGTCGTAGATGCGGGACTGCAGCGCCGGCACCAGCTCCGCGGCGGGGATCGGCGCCCCGGCCTCGGTCCACACCAGGTTCAGGTGGGTGCCGCCGTCGCCCCAGTGGCCGAAGTCGCAGCAGCGGACGAAGGGGAACTCCGCGGCCAGCAGGGTCCGGGCGGAAGCGGTGAAGGCCGCCATGCGGCTGCGGGGCACGCTGATGTCGAAGGCCAGCACCTTCCCTTCGGCCCGCAGGCCCTCGCTGATGTGGTGGCGGATGGCCCAGAAGTCCTCGGGCTTGCCCATGAAGACGTCGGTGATGGCCTCGCCGGGCGCCGTCTCCAGGAAGGCTCCGAGCCGTTCCTCCAGCAGCGCGGACAGGTCCAGGGCCGCGGCGGGCAGCGTAGACGCCAGCTCCACCAGCACGGAATAGGCGGGCGGCGGCGTGGCGCCGAAGGGGTTCCGCAGCTGGTCGTGGTGCTTGAACACGGGTCCCATGGCCTCGGCGCTGATGGCCTCGAAGGCCGTGAACACATCCGCCAGATCCCGCTCCAGGGCACGCAGCAGCGCCAGGGCCGCCTCGCCGGAGGCGCAGCCCACCAGCGCGACGGCCCGCTGGCCAGGGACCGGCACCACCTGGACCACGGCCCCGGTGATGACACCCAGGACCCCGCTGGTGCCCACGAAGAGCTGCTTGGCATCCAGGCCGGTGTTGTTCTTGCGGAGCTGGTTCATGGCGTCCAGCACGGTGCCGTCCGGCAGGGCCACCTCGATGCCCAGGAGGTTGTGCCGCACGTCCCCGTACTTGAGCAGGCGCGTGCCGCCGGTGTTGGTGGCGATCATGCCCCCGAGGGTGGGGTCGGCGCCCAGGTCGATGGGAAACATCAGGCCGTGCTCGGCCAGCGCCGCGTTCAGGGCGCTGAGCAGCACGCCGCTGTCCACCCGGGCGGTGCGGTTCACGGGATCGATCTCGAGGCGCTTGTTCAGGCGCTCGAGGCTCAGCACCGCCATGCGGCCGCTGGCGTCCGGGGTGGAGGCCCCCACCAGGCCCGTGTTCGCGCCCTGGGGCACCACGGCCACGCCTGCCGCCCGACACGCCGCCAGCGTCGCCGCCACCTGGTCCGGGGTGCCGGGGCGGACCGCCAGCAGGGCCACGCCCTTGCCGTAGCGCCAGCCCTCCTGGTAGCGGACGAGGTCATCGGGTTCCGTGAGCACGGCATCATCGCCCAGCAGGCGGCGCAGTTCGGCGGCGAGGGGACTCGTCATGAGGCGCTCCAGGTATGGACCAGGGCTTCGAAGCGATCGCCCCGCTGCTCGAAGTTGTCGAACTGATCGAAGCTCGCGCAGGCCGGGCTGAGCAGGACCTGGTCGCCGGGCTGGGCCAGGGCCAGGGCCGCCTGCACCGCGTCATGGAAGACCGGCACCACCTCGTGGGGCAGGTCGCCCAGCTCCTTGGTGAGCTGCGGGATCGCCTCGCCCAGGAAGACCAGCCGCCGCAGCTTGCCCGCCAGCGCCGCGCGCAGGGGCTCGTAGGTGGTGCCCTTGTCGGTGCCGCCGAGCAGCAACACCAGGGGCCCCGGCAGGGCGTGGATGGCCGTCAGGGTGGCGTCCACGTTGGTACCCTTGGAGTCGTTGTAGGCCCGCACGCCGCCCTTCTCGCCGCAGAAGGCGAGGCGGTGGGCCAGGCCCGGGTAGGTCCGCAGGCCTGCGCGCAGGCCCTCGAGGGAAGCGCCGGCATGGCGGGCCAGGAGGCAGGCCGCCAGGGCGTTCTCCACGTTGTGGTTCCCGGGAATGAGCAGCTCCGAGCGGGCGAGCAGCGGCTCCCCGTGGAGGAACAGCTGCCCGGCCGCATCGCACCAGGCCTCGCAGGGGGACCAGCCGAACCGGGCGACTTGCCCGGTGCCGGACGCGCCCTCCCACCACTCGGGGCGGGCCACGGGCACCACCCGCAGGTCGCCCGCAGCCTGCCGCTCGAAGATCCGCAGCTTGGTCTGCCGGTAGGCCTCCATGGTACCGTGGCGGGCCAGGTGGTCCGGCGTCAGGTTGAGGAAGGCCGCCGCCTCCGCATGAAAGCCCTGGACCGACTCCAGCTGGTAGCTGCTCAGCTCCACCACGAAGGTCGTGTCCTCGGGCGCGGTCTGGGCCGCCTCGAGGACCGGTGTCCCCAGGTTGCCGCAAGCGACGGCCGGGCGCCCCGCGGCCCGCAGCAGGAAGGCCGTGAGATCCGTGGTGGTACTTTTGCCGTTGGTGCCGGTGACCGCCAGCACCCGGCCACCACCTGGCCGAAGGCGGATCACGCCATGGGCCAGTTCCACCTCGCCCAGGACCGGAATGCCCCGCCGGAGCGCCTCCGCCACGAAGGGCGCCGTGCGCGGAATGCCGGGGCTGATGACTAGCTCACCGCAGGCCTCCAGCAGGGCCAGCGGATGGGCGCCCCAGACGCCAGCAACCCGGGCCTTGGCCAGTTCCAGCTCCAACTCCGGACCGGGTTCGGGGCGCAGATCCGTGAGCACCACCGAGCGTCCCTGCGCTGCGAGGAAACGGGCCGCCGCCAGTCCCGATCGTCCTGCTCCCATGACCACGGTGCGCATGCCGCCTCCTCTTCTAGCGTAGCCCGAATCCGGACGCAGCCTGCTTGTCCGCGCTATACTTTCGACAGGAGCCTTGAGCGTGCACGGAGTCGATATGTCGAAGGGCATCCTGGAGTCCATGCTGAGCGGCGAAGGCGCCATCGCCTCGCACGTGCAGCCCGTCTATCGGCTCCTCGACAACCGGCTGGTGGCGCGGGAATACCTGGCCCGGCACGTCGATGCGGCGGGCGTCGCCCACCCCGTGGGACCGCTGCTGCAGGACCCCCGCCTCTCGCCGCAGGACCGCCTCGCCCTGGATCTCCTGTTCCTGGATTCCACCTTCCAGACCCTGGCCCGGGCCGGCGACGACACCTACCTCCATTTCGTGAACCTGGAGCCGGTCAGTCTGGAGGCCCCGGGCTTCTGGAAGAACCTCCCCGCCTGGCTGGAGGCCCTGCCCTTCAGCCCCGAGCTGGTGGTCATGGAGTTCACGGAATCCCAGGGCGTGCACGATCTGGAGGCGCTCCAGGGCTACGCGGAGCGGCTGCGGAACCTGGGCCTCCGGGTAGCCGTGGATGACCTGGGCGCGGGCGTGGCCAGCCTCAGCCACATGGCCCAGCTGGCGCCGGACTTCATCAAGGCCGACCGCAGCCTCGTCCACCAAGCGCACCGCCGCCCCTACCAGGCGGCCCTGCTCAACGCCCTGGCGCACTTTGCCACGGCCATGCGCATCGGCTTCATCGCCGAGGGCATCGAGAACCTGGAAGAGCTGG
>CAIRAS010000125.1 GCA_903876615.1 uncultured Holophagaceae bacterium | reverse complement strand
GGAACTTCTCGGAGGTCGGGACCCAGTGGCTCCCGTCCAGGGCGAGGCCACCCGCGGATACCAGGCCGTGGAGATGCGCATGGAAGCGCAGATCCCGGGTCCAGGTGTGCAGCAGGAAGGTCACGCCCAGGGTGGCTTCCAGGTGGGTCCGGCCCAGTTCCAGGATCGTTGCACTGGCAGCCTGGAACCGGATGCCGTGGAGCAGACGCGGCAGGCTCCGGGAGAGCGGCCGGAGGTCGGCGGGTTCGGTGAACACCAGGTGGAAGTGGCCCACCGGCAGGAGCCGCTTGGCCCGGGCCTCGATCCACTTCTCCTGGGCCAGGGCCTGGCACTTCGGACAGTGCCGGTTGCCGCACGAGTTGTAGCTGGGATGCTCCCGGCCGCATTGCGGGCAGACGTCGACATGACCGCCTTGGGCGGCGGTGCGGCAGCGGCTGATGGCCCGGAGGACTTTCTTCTGGCGATGGGCCAGCGACGTGTCCGCCTCCAACTCAGGGAGGTGGCGTCTTACGATGTCCGCAATGTCGAACCGGGGTCGGGGATAGGACACCGGCTACCGGGGCAGGTCCTCCAATGGGCTCTTCACCGCGGCGATCTGGCTGACCGAGACTTGGGTATAGATCTGGGTGGAGGTGATGGACTTGTGCCCGAGCAGGACCTGGATGACCCGCAGGTCGGTCTGATCCTCCAGGAGTGCCGTGGCGAAGCTATGACGAAACATATGAGGGGTTACCACTTTACCGATGCCGGAGGCGGCCGAGGCGCACAGCAAGGCCCGGCGGGTTGTGTCCGCACAGAGGGGACGCCCCTTCCGGGTGGAGAACAGCAGGGGCGGCGTGGGGCGCTCGTACTTCCAGTAGTTCCGGAGCATCTCCAGGAGGGTGGGACTGAGCATGACCAGGCGCTGGCCACCGCCCTTGGCGTGGCGGACGTGGATGACCCCGCGCAGGGCATCAATGTCCTGGGTCTCCAGGCCGATCGCCTCGCTGATCCGCAGGCCCGCGGCGTAGATCAAGGCGAAGAACACGCTGTATTTGGCCACGGTGAAGGACTTGAGCACCCGGTCCACCTCGGCCTTGGTCAGGATCACGGGCAGCGGCGCGTCCTTCCTCGGCATGGAAATGAAGGCCACCTTGTCGGGCTGGCCGAGGGTTTTCCGGAACAGGAAGGCCAGGGCCGAGTAGTGGCAGCGCAACCGCTCCGGGCCGATGGGTTGGCCCTGGAGATGTTCCACCCAGCGGCGGATTTCCTCCTGGGAGGCACGGTCGGCCGTCTTGCCGGTCATCTCCTGGAAGCGACGGATGGACGCCAGGTATTGCTGGATGGTTCCCTTGGCCCGGTTCGCCATCCTAAGATCAGATTCGAGTCGCGCCAAAGCAGAGCTGTGGCTCATGTAGTACCTCCTTGAATGTGGGGCCGGTGCTTCCAACACCGCCACATTCAAGGAGCCTGATTTCAGCCGATTCCGCTAGCCAATTCCGATTCGATCGGGCTGCCGGCGCGATCCTCCTCCGGCTGCGAACGCAGCCTTCGTTCAACCAGCTCCCTGCCCTGCTCCGGAAATGGTTTGGCCCGGATGCCGGTCAACCAGGAACCACCTTCATGGTGGCCTTTACCCGCGACCACGAGACCTACAGGCTTGCCCCCATCGACTCCGTGAAGGAAGAGGGGCTTCGCCTTTGGTCCGCCTATCCACGAGCAAAGGTGCCATCCCTCTTCGGGTTTGAGTTCAAGGGATTTGAATCGCAGACCGGTGTGGTTGAG
>CAIRAS010000124.1 GCA_903876615.1 uncultured Holophagaceae bacterium | reverse complement strand
CGGCATCCCCAGGACATCTTCATCAAGGCCGCCGCCGAGGAGCTCACCCAGTCCTGGGGCACCCACGTCGAGATCAAGTCCAAGGGCAAGGCCGGCACTCTGGTGATGCACTTCGGCAGCGAGGCTGAGCTCGACCGTCTCTTCGAGGCGCTCAAGCCCGGTCCGGCCAAGCGCCGCTAGGACCCATTCCACGTCACCGGTAGGAGTCCTCCATGTCGTCCTGGTTCGTCAAGAAGCGCCTGCAGAAGACCGCTGTCGAAGAGAAGACCGTCCGCGTGCCCGAGGGGCTGTGGATCAAGTGTGAGGCCTGCAAGGAGCTCATCTACCGCAAGGAGCTGGTCAATACCCACAACGTCTGCCCCAAGTGCGGCTACCACTTCCGCATCGGCGTGGCCGAGCGCCTCGAGAACCTCATGGACGCCGGCTGGACCGAGCTGTTCGGAGAGCTGCGTAGCGCCGATCCCCTGGGTTTCGTGGCCATCAAGAGCTACAAGGACCAGCTGAAGAAGCTGGAACAGGCCGGCCAGACCGAGGATGCGGCGATCGTGGTGGAGGGCACCCTCTCGGGTCACCCCGTGGTGACCGCCATCATGAACTTCGACTTCCTGGCCGCAAGCATGGGGAGTGTCGTGGGCGAGAAGCTGCGCCTGGGCGCCGAGCGGGCCATCGAGAAGCAGTGCGCCTACCTCATCGTCAGCTGCAGCGGCGGCGCCCGCATGCAGGAAGGCACCCTGTCCCTCATGCAGATGGCCAAGGTGAGCGCGGCCCTGGCCAAGGTCGAACGGGCGGGCCTGCCCTACCTCAGCATCCTGACCGATCCCACCACCGGGGGCGTCAGCGCCAGCTACGCCATGCTGGGTGACCTGAACATCGCCGAGCCCAAGGCCCTGATCGGCTTCGCAGGTCCCCGGGTCATCGAGCAGACCATCAAGCAGAGCCTGCCCGAGGGGTTCCAGCGGTCCGAGTTCCTGCAGGCCCACGGCATGGTGGACAAGGTTGTGAACCGGGACCACCTCAAGGATTTCATCGCCGCCTGCCTGGCGTGGATGATGCCGTCGACCAGCTGAACAACGGCTCCCCGTGACCGGCGCGTTCCAGCCCATCCACATCCCGCGCCTTCAGGAGCGGGGGCACCTCGGCATCAAGTGCGGACTGGAGAACATCCATGCGCTGCTGGGTGGACTCGGCCACCCGGACGCGGGCTACCCCGTCATTCTCATTGCCGGGACCAACGGCAAGGGCAGCACCGGCGCCTTCCTGGCGCACATGCTCAAGTCCGCGGGGCTGGTGGTGGGCTGGACCACTTCGCCCCACCTCACGGATGTCACCGAGCGCATCTGGGTGGATGGCCAGCCCATCGGCACCGGCGCCCTCGATCTGCTGCTGGGCGAGGCGTTTGAGACGGAGGCCCGGCTCGGACTCCAGGCCACCTACTTCGAGCTGATGATCACGGCGGCCCTATCGGCCTTCCGCATGACCGGTGTGGAGGTGGCCATCCTGGAGGTGGGCATGGGCGGCCGCTGGGACGCCACCAATGCCACGGATCCCATCCTCACGATCGTCACCACCATCGGGCTCGATCATCAGGAGTACCTGGGCGACACCCGCGAGGCCATCGCCCGGGAGAAGCTCTGCACCGCCCGGGACGGGCGCCCGCTGGTGCTGGGTCCCTCTCTGGATCCGGACTGGATCCGTCCCCTGCTGCCCGCGTCGTCCGTGCTGCACCCGGCGCCCCGGCTCGGCCCTGCCGACATCCGCTGGGACCACTCCCGGGTGGCCGCCAAGCATGTGGCGCTGCCGGGACTCCACCAGCTGGACAACCTGGCCACGGCCTTCGAGGCGGTGCGGCGGCTCCAGGCCCTGGGTTTCCCCATCCCCGAGGAGCGCCTCTGGCCCGGGGTGGCGGCCACCCGCTGGCCGGGCCGACTCTGGAAGGTGCCCACGCTCTCCGGCGTGTGGATGGACGGCGCCCACAACCCCGAGGGGGCCCGGGCCCTGGCGGACCACGCCCTCGCCTGCGGCATTCGGCCGCACCTTTTCTTTGGTGCCATGGGCGACAAGGACCTGGCGGGCGTGGCCCGGGAGCTGAAGCGCATGCGGCCCCTGTCGGTTACGTTCATCCAGGGCGACGCGCCCCGCTACGCCAAGGCCGGCCCGCTGCGGGAGGCCTGGGGCCTCGAGGCGCCGCTGCTCAGCATCCAGGAAGCCTCTGCGCAGCTGCGGTCCCCGTCGGATGCGCCCCGGCTGGTGTCCGGATCGCTCTACCTGCTGGGCGACCTCCTCCGGGAGCTGGGCATCCAGCCCTTCTGAGGCGCCGGGCATCCAGCTCCTAATGTCCCGGCCCCCGCCTGGCCGATGAGCCCCCCATGCGGTGCTTCCTGCTTAGCCTCTCTCTTGCCGGCCTCCTCGGGGCCCAGGCGCCCCTCCACATCGTCGCGGTGGAGCGCCGGGGTCCGCCGCCCTATGAAGTCATGGACCGGATCTACGGCCTGGACGGTGGCCAGGACCGGGGCCTCCGCGTGGGCGAGCGCCTGCTCGTGAAGCGGGCCGGCACGGCGGTGATCCTGGGGCACCTCCGCCTGATTGAAAGCCGGCCCGACCGCGCCAACGCGCTGTTCGAACCCCTGGAAGCGAGCTATCCCATGAAGGGGGACCTGGTCCTGCGCTCGGAGCTCCGGCGCTTGCCCGCTGCGCCGACCCTGGACCCTGCGCCGCTGGTGGTGCTGCCCAAGCCCCAAGCTGCCTCGGAGCCGCCTCCCCGGGAAGGCCTGCTCTTCTTCCTGCCCGGTCGCTCGAACCTCAGCGTGGGCGGGGTGCGCAAGCTGGAGGCCTGGGTCGAGTCCTGGGGCACTGGGGGACGCTGGGCGGTGCAGGTGCCCGCGACCAAGGGGATCAAGCCCGAGCTGCAGAAGCTGCGGGCCGAGGCACTCCAGGCCGCCCTGCGGGCCCTGAGCATCGAGCCGGTGGCTGTGGAAACGGGTGCCCGGACCGCAGAGGGTCCCAACCAGCCCACCTGGGTCCGCCACTGGGACTGAGGGCCCCGTAGTCCCAGCCGCTGCCGATTCGCGGCACACTGGAGACTCCCCGGGAACCGCCATGCTCCTCCTGACCGCCCTCCTCCTGCTGCAAGCCCCCTCTCCCGCCTCGAAGCCCGAGGCGGTTCCCCCTGCGCGCATCGAGCTGATCACGCCCTTCCCGGCGCACCTCGGCAGCGCCGGCCCCCGGGAGGTGCGGGAAGCCGTCTTTGGCATCAAGAGCCTGCATGACCGGCCCTTCCGGTTCCGGGTACTGGACCTCTCCCTCGGCGTGAGCCTGGACCCGGCTCAGCTCACCGACCCTCTGCAGCCCGGGGAAGTCCGGATGGTGCGGCTGAAGGTGGCCACGGAAGGACTGGAGGGCCTGGTGAAGGGGGCCGTGCGCCTGGGCACCGACGACCCGGACCAGCCCAACTACATCCTGCGTTACGACGTGGACGTGCGCCCCGAGGTGAGTGTGGACGGCCTCCGCAAGAGCTTCGGCGACGTGGCCCGCCACGAGCATCCCGAAGCACGCTACCGGTTCACCCGCGAGGGGGGCGAGCCCCTGAAGCTGGTGCTGGCCAGCGCGGTGCCTGCCTACCTCGACGCGGAGCTGGTCCCCGAGGGCGCCACCGCCGAGCTGCGACTGCGCCTGCGGCCCGAGCGGCTTCCGCCCGGCATGGCCGCGGGACTAGAGGTGGTGAAGGTGGCGACCAATGGTCCGCGGCAGCCCCTATTCACCCTCTACCTGGACTGGCGCATCGCGACGGCGGTGGTGCCCTCGCCTTCGCGGCTGGTGTTTGGCGACCAGAAGACCACGCACCTGGAGCTCGAGCTGACCGCGCGCGATGGCAAGCCCTTCCGCATCCTCCGGGCTACAGTCCAGGGAAAGGGCTTCCAGCTCCTGGACCCACCGGGGCCCGAGGCGGTCCGCCAGGTGCTGAGGATCCGGCGCATCGGAACCACGCCGGAGGCTATGCTGATACTCCAGTGCTCCAGCATGGATGAACCCCTGCGGGTGCCCCTGAGGTTCCTGGATCCCGAGGCCCGTCCGGCCACCGTGACCCCGCCGCCCGCTCCGCTCGACGAACACCACCACCATTAATATGATGGTGGCCGCCCGCTCCCCCTGGAGGGACCCATGGTCCTGATCGCCATCCTGCTCCTGCTCGTCGCCGGCGTCGCCTGGCGCATGAAGACCAAGCTGGGCTTCCCGCTCTCGGCGCGGCTCCTGGTCGTCCAGTGGGTGACCCTGGCCATGGGCTTGGTGGTCCTCCTCGCCTCCATGGCCGTGATCATCCCGCCGGGCCAGGCGGGCGTGGTGGTGCTGTTCGGGACGGTGCGGGCGCAGGTCCTGCCCGCCGGCCTGCACTTCATCAACCCCTTCTCCCAGGTGGTGGAGATGGAGGTCCGCACCCGCAACTACACCATGTCGGGCATCGCCGACGAGGGCCAGAAGAAGGGTGACGACTCCATCCCCGTCATCACCTCGGACGGCCTGACTGTGAAGCTGGACGCCACCGTCTTCTACCACCTGGACCAGGAGCGCTGCCCGAAGATCTACGAGAAGATCGGCACCGATGTGGAAGGCCAGATCCTGCGCAGCCAGATCCGCACCTCCCTGCGCGACGCCGCCGCCGGGCTGTCGGCCACAGAGCTCTACACCACCCGCCGCATGGGCTTCGTGGAGAACGTCACCAAGACCCTCACCACCGCCTTCAAGGAGCGCGGCATCGTCATGGAGCAGGTGCTGCTGCGCAACGTGCTGCTGCCCGACCAGATCACCAAGGCCATCAACGACAAGATCGCCGCGGACCAGGATGCCCAGAAGATGGCCTTCGTGCTGCAGAAGGAAAAACAGGAAGCCGAGCGCAAGCGCATCGAGGCGGAAGGTCAGGCCAAGGCCCAGCAGATCGTTAGCCAGAGCCTCACGCCCCAGATCATCGAGTACCAGCGCATCCAGGCCCTGCGCGATATCGGCGCCAAGGGCAACCTGATCATCACCCCCATGGGCGGCGCCACCCCCATGATCCAGGTGCCCGCCCGAAAGTGATCACAGGGGAGGGAGGACGGGCTTGCTGTCCTTCTCCTTGGGGGGCGCGCCTGTCTTCTTTTTCAAGTTGAGCGTCACCTTGATGACCTGATCCCCCCGCAGTACGTCGAAGATGACCTCGTCCGCGGGTGGTTCGATCTCCAGCATGGCCATGAACTGCCCTTCGCTCTCAATGACCCGGCCCTGGTAGGCAAGCAGGATGTCGCCGGGCGTCTTCACGGCGCCCTGCTCATCCAGCTCCAGGGGGCGCAGGCCCGCCCGGCCCGCAGGGGAATCCGGGGCCACCGAGATCACCAGCAGCCCCTGCTTGAGGCCGAACTTCTGCTGGGCAGCGGCCGATGCAAGTGCTTCAAAGCCCATGCGGGGCGGTTCCAGGCGCTCCCGGGCGATGAGCCGGGGCACGATCAGGTTCAGGGTGTCCACGGGAATGGCGAAGCCGACGCCGACCGAGCCCTCCCCCTTCGTGGCCATGATGGCCGTGTTCATGCCGACGAGGCGGCCCGCGCTGTCCAGGAGGGGGCCCCCGGAGTTGCCGGGGTTCACCGCAGCGTCCGTCTGGATGGCATTCAGGATGCGGGTGTTGTAGCCCGTGTCGATCTCCCGGTCCTTGGCGGAGATGACCCCCCGGCTGAGAGAGTGGTCCAGCCCGAAGGGGTTGCCGATGGCGATGACGGTCTGCCCCACCTGAAGGGTCTTGCTGCGCCCGAGGGGGATGGGTGGCATGGCGCCGAGGGGTGCGAAGACCTGGAGAACGGAGATGTCGTAGGCGAAGCTGCTGCCGATGACCCGGCCCTTATAAGTCTTGCCGTCCGACAGGGTGACCTCCACCTCGTCCACTTCGCCGAGCCGCTTGCCACCCTCTTCCACCGTGATGATGTGGTGGTTGGTGACCACGTGGCCCCACTCGTCCCAGACAAAGCCGGTGCCCCGGGCGGTGGGGATCTTGGTCTCATCCATGGTCCGCAGGTCCCGGACCGGGGCGACGGCCGACACGAACACCACGCTGGCTTTGGTCTCCTTGAAGCGCCGGATGGTGTTCCGCTCCTCGGCGCTGAGGGGCGCCGCCGGCGCGACCTTGCGCGGCTTGGCGTGGGCCCGGAAGCGCTCAATGGTCGCCTCCTCAGTGGGAGGCGGGGGCTTGGGTGGGGTCTGGGCGGACAGGGCAAGGGTCGTCACGGCGAGCAGGGTGGCGCGGATCATGGGGGCTCCCAGGATGATTATGGTGCCACGCCGGGATGATCTATTCTGTGAGGCGATGTTCCGGTCGATTCCACGTCCCTCGCGCGCGACCCTCCTTCTTGGAGTCACCTTCCTGGTTCTGCTCGCGGGGGGGATTGCCTTGGCCTGGATGCTGGCCCGCCAGGGGATCCGGTCACCCCTCAAGGTGCTGCTCGTCACCTCCTCCTCTGCGGCCACGGTGAGCACGTTGGAGTCTGGCCAGGGACGGGCCATCGGCGCCATGATCCAGGACCACCTGGAATACTACGGTGGCTTCGCGGTGACCAGCGTGACGGAGGTGCCTGCGGATCTGGAGCCTCTGCGCGGACAGCGGCACACCCTGCTCCTCCAGGTTGAGCCCCGCCGCCAGGGGCAGAACCTCGAGCTCTCCTACCGGTATGTCTGGGGGCGGCAGCTTGAGAAGGGAAAACCACCGAGCTGGATCGCCCGTCAGGCGCAGCCCCTCCCGCCAGCGGAGGCTTTCGAAGCCTTTCTTCGGGGCTTCCCTCGGGCCATCAAGCCCAGTCCGACGATGCTGACCCCCCGCCAGCCGGACGGTTTCTGGGACATGGTCCAGGCCCAGGCCTGGCGGCTGCGGAACCAGAACCTGGAACAGGCCATGGCGCTTGTCGAGCGGCTGAGCCGCCAGGAGCCGGCCTGTGCCGGCGCCTGGATCCTGCTGGGCAACCTCCGCTACCGGTGGACCCTCGACCGTCCCGGGAGCTTCCGCGCCGAGCAGTCCGAGACCGAGTCCCTGCTGCAGCGGGGCCTCATCCTGGCCCCCAGCCACCCCCGGGCGGCCTTCCTGCTCTCCCTGCTCCGCTCGGACAGCGGCAATCAGCGCGAGGCCCTGGACCTGCTGCTCCAGGCACGCCGCAAGCAGCCCTATAACCCGACCCTGCTCACGGGCATTGCCTATGCGGCGCGGGGCGCCGGCCTGCTTCCTCTGGCCCGCCGGGCCATGGATCTGCGCGATGACTTGGCCTTCGCCCGGCTAGCGCCCCAGGCTGTGGACATCACCTGCCTCTACACCGGGGAGACCGCGCGCTTCGAGGCCAGCCTCCAGGAGCAGCCGGGCCACCTGCGCAGCACCTCGGGTGTGCTGCCCTTCTATCGGGGCTATCTGGCCCTGGTGCGGGGCGACCGGGACCGGGCCCACCAGGAGTTTCGCCTGGCCTCGGCCCAGGCCCACGGCTATCCGAACATCCTGCGCCTGAGCGAGATCTACGACCTCATCCTCGAGGGCAAGAAGGAGGAGGCCTGGCAGAAGCTCCGGGAATACGACCAGGAGCGCATCGGCATGCGCGAGCCCGACGGCGAGTTCACCATCCGGCTCGCAGAGGCCTATGCCCTGATCGGGGACCGCGCCAGTGCCATGGAGATGGCCACCCGGGCCTTCGCACGCGGCTTCGGCTGCACGGAGTGGTACGAGCGCAGCCCCATGCTGGAGCCGCTGCGGGCCCTACCCAAGTGGAAGGCCCTGGTCCAGCACCTGCGGGAGCGGCAGAGCCTCATGGAGGACCGCTTCCCGGTGGGCCTGCTCGAGGAGAATTAGGGCTTCGGAGAACCTGGGCCGGTCTGGCGGAAATGCCCGTTAGAATAGGGGTTCGTCCGAAAAGGGGGGATTCATGCCCACGCCTGCCGCACCCGAGCTCGAGTCCCTTCCTCAGGAGGGCTACGTCCCGAAGCACAAGGTGCGCTTCGTCACCGCCGCCAGCCTCTTCGACGGCCACGACGCGAGCATCAACATCATGCGGCGCATCCTGCAGGCCACCGGCTGCGAGGTCATTCATCTGGGCCACAACCGCGCCGTGCAGGACATCGTCGACACCGCGCTCCAGGAAGACGCCCAGGGCATCGCCATCTCCAGCTATCAGGGTGGCCACGTTGAGTATTTCAAGTACATGGTGGACCTCCTGCGGGAGAAGGGCGCTGGGCACATCCAGATCTTCGGCGGGGGTGGCGGCGTCATCTCCCCTGAGGAGATCCAGGAGCTGCAGGCCTACGGTGTCGCTCGGATCTACAGCCCCGAGGACGGCCGCCACATGGGCCTCCAGGGCATGATCGACGACATGGTGCAGCGCTGCGACGTGGATCCCCGGACCACGCCGGAGTTCCATACCCTGGCCCGGCGGATCACCCAGATCGAGCTCGGCGAGGCCCCGGCCGCGCCCGCGGACCACGCCACGCGGACCATCCCGGTCCTCGGCATCACTGGCACCGGCGGTGCCGGCAAGTCCTCGCTCATCGACGAGCTGCTGCGCCGCTTCCTGGTGGACTTCCCGGACAAGCAGGTGGCGGTGCTCAGCGTAGACCCCTCCAAGCGCAAGACCGGCGGCGCCCTGCTCGGCGATCGCATCCGCATGAACACCCTCTACCACCCGGAGCTGCGGGACCGCGTCTTCATGCGCAGCCTCGCCACCCGCAGCGCCGCCCACCGGGCGACCAGCGAGGCCCTGGCCGCCAGCATCCTCGCCGCCAAGGACGCGGGTCACGACCTGGTGATCGTGGAGACCGCCGGCATCGGCCAGAGCGACAGCGAGATCGCGGACCTGGTGGATCTGGCCATGTATGTGATGACGCCGGAGTACGGCGCCGCCAGCCAGCTCGAGAAGATCGACATGCTGGACTTCGCTGACGTAGTGGTGCTGAACAAGGCCGACAAGCGCGGCGCCGAGGACGCCCTGCGCGATGTGCGCAAGCAGTATCAGCGGGCCCACAAGCGCTTCAACGAGCCTGCCGAAGAGATGCCCGTCTATGCCACCTGCGCCAGCCAGTTCAACGACCCCGCCACCAACTGGCTCTTCGTGAACCTGGTGAAGGCCATCGCCGCCAAGACCGGCGTGGACTGGGTGCCCCTGCTTGAGGCTGCCCCCGGCAACCCCCGCCGCTCAGCCATCATCCCCCCGGAGCGGGTGCGCTACCTGGCCGAGATCGCCGATACCGTGCAGGGCTACAAGGCCTGGGCCCGTCGCCAGGCCGAGACGGCCGAGCTGTGCCACGCCCTCTGGGCCAGCCTCCGCGCTCTGGGCGACAAGGTGCCGGCCGCTGGCGCCTTCTATGACGCCATCCACCTCCTGGAGCCTGGCGAGGGTGACCAGGGCGCCGCCGTGCTCCTGCTCCGGCAGCGCTACCAGGAGCACCTGGGCGAGCTGCACGGCGAGAGCCGCCGCCTCATCCACGACTGGGCTGAGGTCAAGCGCAGCTACACCGAGCCCGAGAACGTCTACGTGGTGCGCGGCCGCGAGATCCGCACCGCGAACTACACCCTGTCCCTCAGCGGCTCCATGATCCCCAAGGTGGCCCTGCCGTCCTACTCGGGCTGGGGCGAGCTGCTGCGCTGGCAACTGCTGGAGAACCTCCCGGGCTTCTTCCCCTATGTCGCTGGCGTCTTCGAATACAAGCGAGTGGGCGAGGATCCGACCCGCATGTTCGCCGGCGAAGGCACGCCCGAGCGGACCAACAAGCGGTTCCACTTCGTGAGCAAGGGCCAGCCCGCTGTGCGGCTCAGCACCGCCTACGACAGCGTGACCCTCTATGGCGAGGACCCCCACGTCCGCCCTGACATCTACGGCAAGATCGGCAACAGCGGCGTGTCCGTCTGCACGGTGGATGACGCGAAGAAGCTCTACTCGGGCTTCGACCTGCTCTGCCCCACCTCCAGCGTCAGCATGACCGTCAACGGCCCCGCGCCCACGGTGCTGGCCTTCTTCCTGAACGCCGCCATCGATCAGTGCGCCGAGGCCTGGCTGGCCGAGCACGGCCAGCTGGAAGCCGCCCAGGCCCAGATCGACGCCAAGTACGCGGCCAAGGGCATGATCCGGCCGCACTACGGGGAGACCCTCCCCGAGGGTAACCACGGGCTCGGCCTCGCCCTGCTGGGTGCCACCGCCGACGAGGTGCTGCCGCCGGAGGTCTACGCCCGCCTGCGCATGGAGGCCCTCCAGACCGTGCGTGGCACGGTGCAGGCCGACATCCTCAAGGAAGACCAGGCTCAGAACACCTGCATCTTCAGCACGGAGTTCAGCCTCAAGGTCATGGGCGACATCCAGTCCACCTTCATCGAGGAGAAGATCCGCAACTTCTACTCCGTGAGCATCAGCGGCTACCACATCGCCGAGGCCGGCGCGAACCCCATCAGCCAGCTGGCCTTCACCCTCGCCAACGGCTTCACCTTTGTCGAGTACTACCTCTCCCGGGGCATGCACATCGACGACTTCGCACCGAACCTCAGCTTCTTCTTCAGCAACGGCCTCGACGCGGAATACAGCGTCATCGGCCGCGTGGCGCGCCGCATCTGGGCCATCGCCATGAAGGAGAAGTACGGCGCCATCCTTCCCGGGTATGAAATTGACGCGGGGTAACGGCGGATTTGAAGCGGACCATTATTATGTTGATTATTATCTTACGGATTCCACCATTTCCGTGACGGCCAAGGCGCGAGCGG
>CAIRAS010000123.1 GCA_903876615.1 uncultured Holophagaceae bacterium | reverse complement strand
CGTCGTGACCCTGCTCGCCGGCCTGAACCAGGGCTGGGAATACGCTGAGCTGCCCTGGTACCTCGACATCCTGGTCGTGGTCGCCTGGATCATGTTCGGCATCAACATCTTCATGACCGTGGCCAACCGCAAGTACCAGGCCATGTACGTGACCATCTGGTACATCATGGGCTGCATCCTCTGGACCGCCTTCGTCTACCTGACCGGCAACTTCGCGACCCTGTTCGCCAAGGGCACCAACCAGGCGAACCTGAACTGGATGTATGTGCACAACGCTGTGGGCCTCATCTTCACGCCCATCGGCCTGGCCATCGCCTACTACTTCATCCCGCGCGCCTCCAATACGCCCCTCCACAGCCACAAGCTGTCCATGGTCGGCTTCTGGTCCCTGGCCTTCGTCTACGTCTGGACCGGCGCCCACCATATGCTGCACGGGCCCATCTCCCAGTGGCTGCAGACCATCGCCATCGCCTTCTCGCTGATGCTGCTCATCCCCGTCTGGGCTGTGGTCTACAACCTCTTTGCGACCATGAAGGGCCAGTGGCACCAGCTCCGCGAGAGTGTGCCCCTCAAGTTCCTCATGTCCGGCGTGGTCTTCTACCTCCTCACCTGCTTCCAGGGCCCCATGCACAGCCTGCGCACAGTGAACGCCATCGTCTCCAAGACGGACTGGATTCCCGGCCATGCCCACATGGCGGTGCTCGGCTGCTTCAGCTTCTTTGCCATCGCCGGCACTTACTACGCTGTGCCCCGGATCTGGAACAAGGCGCTGCACTCCGACTCCCTGGCCAACTGGAGCTACTGGATGCTGATGATCGGCGGCCTGGGCTTCTTCACCACCCTCTGGCTGGGCGGCTTCTGGCAGGGCTGGCAGTGGAACAACGTGAGCATCCCTTTCATCGACACCGTCATCGCCCTGAAGCCCATCTGGATTGTGCGCTTCGTCTCCGGTCTGATGATGTTCACGGGCATCGTGTTCTTCGCCTACAACATTCTGGCCACTGCCCTGGGCAACCCTGAGGAGGCGGCCGTCTAGGCCGCGGAAAGGAGAGCGATCATGTTCAAAAAAGCTGATAACAACGCCCTTTGGGCCATCGGACTTTCCCTTGTCCTGTTCTTCATCGGGGGCATCCTCACCACCGTCGTGCCGCCCCTCGTGGACACCTCCTGGTCGAAGCCCTTCGAGAACCACGACCCCGCCAAGGGCCCGACCGGCAAGCTGGTGCCCCTCACCGACCTGCAGATGAAGGGCCGGGCCATCTACGTCCGGGAAGGCTGCTGGTACTGCCACACCCAGCAGATCCGCACCCTCCTGGCCGACACCAAGCGCTACGGCTGGCGCGGCGTCGATGCCCCCATCTCCACCCCGGACGAGTTCGTTTATGACGATCCCCACATGTTCGGCACCAAGCGCACCGGGCCCGACCTCGCCCGCATCGGCGGCAAGTACGACACCCAGTGGCACCGCACCCACTTCCGGAATCCCCGCGACCTCGTGAAGGGCTCCATCATGCCGCCCTACCCCTGGATCGTGGCCAACCCCGAGGAGTTCAACGCTCTGGTGGCCTACCTCCAGAACCTCGGCCGCAGCAAGGACTGGCGCCCGGCCAACGACTACGAGAAGTAGCGCCATGCCCGCCACGGACTACACCTATCCCAGCGTTTATTTCGCCTACCTGTTCTTCTTTTTGTCCTTTGCCTTGGCCGTCTATTTCTTCATCCGGTCCAGGAAAGACGGGTACTGGGAGGACAAGGGCGAGGATGTGAAGTTCCAGGTATTCCAGGACGACGACAACACCAGGAGGACGCCATGACTGAAGAGAAGAAGGGCCAGGAGGATCTCAAGGACTACGCTGGCGGCTGGATGATGGAGCGCAAGGGCACGGACGCCCCCGGGTTCCTGAAGTTCGCCTTCCCGGTCATCGGCCTTGGCTGCGTGGCCTACCTGTTCATGCAGATCTACGGTGACGTGGGCCACGACACCCGGGGTCCCCTGGTGAAGCAGTTCAACGAGGTCTCCAAGACCAGTCCGGCGCTCAGCTACACCGTTGCCGCGCTGGCCCTGATCTACGTGGTCACCGTCGTGGTCTTCGCCTTCCGCAAACCCCATCAGGATTGACACCGTGGATAACGCCAGCTGGCAGTACAGGGTTCCCGACGACTCGCAGTACTGGGTCGAGATGGTCAAGTGCCAACACGCCTGCCCCGTCCACACGGACGCCTGCGGGTACGTGACGGCCATTGCCGAGGGTCGGTACGAGGATGCCTACCGCATCGCCCGCTCCACCAACCCCTTCGCCTCCATCTGCGGGCGGGTCTGTGGCGCGCCCTGCGAAGCCAACTGCCGGCGCGGCTCCCTGGACGAACCCGTGGCGATCCGCGCCCTCAAGCGCTTCGTCACGGACCAGTACGGTCCTGAGACCGGCGACTACGCCAGCTACCGCGCCGGCAGCAACCAGCGCATGCTCCCCCCCAACCACGGGGACTACGAGAAGGTCGCCGTCATCGGCGCCGGGGTCAGCGGCATGACCGTGGCCCATGACCTGGTCCAGATCGGCTACAAGGTCACGGTCTTCGAAGCCAACCACGAACCCGGCGGTATGCTGACCGTGGGCGTGCCGGTCTTCCGGCTGCCCCGCGACCTGGTGCGCCACGAGATCCAGGGCATCCTGTCCATGGGCGTGGAGCTGAAGTGCAACATGAAGCTGGGCCGCGACTTCACCCTCGCGGACCTGCGGGCCCAGGGCTACAAGTCCATCTTCCTGGGCGTGGGCCTGCCCAACGGCCGGAAGCTCAGCCTGCCCGGCGGCGAGACCGAAGGTGTCTTCGACGGCATGGAGTTCCTCAAGGCCTTCAACGAGGGCACGCCCCTGCCCATGGGCCGCCGCGTGGTGGTGGTCGGTGGCGGCAACGTGGCCTACGACGTGGCGCGCTCCGCCCTGCGTCCCTTCGAGGCCCTGAACAGGGAAGACGCCCTGCTGGAGATGGGTCACAGCGAGAAGGTGGCCTACGACGTGGCGCGCTCCGCATTGCGCATGAGCGGCGACAAGGAGATCCACGTGGTCTGCCTCGAGTCCCGCGAGGAGATGCCCGCCGATGACGTCGAAGTCGAGGAAGGCGCCGAGGAGGGCATCCACCTCCACAACCGCGTCGGCCCCAAGGAGATCATCATCGAGAACGGCAAGCTCAAGGGCCTGCGGGTGGTGAAGTGCCTGTCCGTCTTCAACGAGGAGCGGCGCTTCGAGCCCAAGTTCGACGAGAACGACCTCACCGACATCCACGCTGACACCGTCATCTTCGCCATCGGCCAGACCTCGGACCTGTCCTTCCTCAAGCCCGAGGACGGTGTGGAGGTCAATCGCGGCCTCATCAAGGTCGATCCCCTTACCTATCAGACCACCGCTCCGGACGTCTTCGCCTGCGGTGACGTGGCCCACGGCGCGCGCCTGTTCATTGATGCCATCGCCTCGGCCCACACCGCCGCCCGCTCCATGCACGACTACCTGCGCGGCACCCGCACCGATGTGGTGGTGCGCAAGCGCTGGCTGCCCGCGGTGTACACCATGGCGGAGGGCTGGCACCGCGAGGAGCGCCGCAACGCCCCCGTGCTCGAGAGCGAGCGCCGGGCCGCCTCGGTGGAGAACGTCGAGCTGAGCTATCCCGAAGAGATGGCCCGGAAGCAGGGTGCCCGCTGCCTGCGCTGCAACATCAACACGATCTTCGACACGGACCACTGCATCGCCTGCAACGGGTGCGTGGACGTCTGCCCCGAGGACCTCATCAAGCTGGTGGGCCTCAGCACCCTGCCGGATGAGGACGCCCACGCCCGCTTGGTGGACGCTGGTGCTGACATCTCCCTGGCGGACTATCAGGCCATGAGCAAGCAGGACAAGGACGAGCTGGGCGGGATCATGCTGAAGGATGAGAGCACCTGCATCCGCTGCGCCATGTGTGCCTCCCGCTGCCCCACGCACGCCATCCTCATGAAGCGCTTCGAGCACTACACGGAGTGCGTGTCGAT
>CAIRAS010000122.1 GCA_903876615.1 uncultured Holophagaceae bacterium | reverse complement strand
GAGCCCTTCCTGAGCTACGGCGTCATGGGTGGGGAGTTCCAGCCCATCGGCCACGCCCAGATCGTCATGAACATGGTCGATTTCGGCATGAACGCCCAGGAGGCCGGGGACGCCCCGCGCATGAGCCATGACGGCTCTCCCGAGCCCACGGGCGAGAAGGGCAAGCTGCCGGGCACCATCCAGCTGGAGAGTGGGTTCCCCTACGAGACCGTCCGGGAGCTCATGAACCGGGGGCACGGCGTGGCCTGGCTGCTGGGCGGCTATGGCGGTTATCAGGCCATCCGCTGGGACCCCAAGCAGAAGGTGTTTTTCGGGGCCTCGGAATCGCGCAAGGATGGCCAGGCCGCCGGGTATTAGAGGTATACCAGCGGATCCAGGTCCCAGTCCCCGGGTTCCTCGTAGTCCTCGATCTCTTCGGGGGCGTGGAGCAGGTGCAGGTCCTTGACGGGCAGACGCAGGCCCAGCTTGGTGTCGAACACCAGGCGCACCGTGGGGCGCAGGAGATCCTCGCTCTGTTCGACGACCACCGCCAGGCGACCACTGCTGAGGCGCACCAGCGCGCCCACGGGATAGATGCCCAGGGTACGGATGAACTGCTGGACCAGGTCCCCGTCCAGGTGGGAGCCGCTCCACTCCAGCAGCTTCTTCAACACCTCGGAGGGCTCCATCCCCTTGTGGTAGACCCGGTTGGAGGTCAAAGCGTCGTAGACGTCGACGATGGCGGCCATGCGGCCGATCTGGGAGATGCCCTCCCCGGGGATGCCCGCAGGATAGCCTCCGCCGCCCATGCGCTCGTGGTGCTCGCCGGCGATCCGGATGACCATATCGGAGATCCCGGGGACTCCCGTGAGTAGGTCCCGGCTGAGGGCGGCGTGGGACTTCATGATCGTGAATTCCTCTTCCGTGAGCTTCCCGGGCTTGTTGAGAATCTCATTGGGGATCTTCATCTTCCCGATGTCATGGAGCAGCCCGCCGAGGCCCGCTTCATGAACCAGGTCGGCCGGCATGCCCAGGGCATTCGTGAAAGACACCAGCAGCGCGCAGATGCTCACACTGTGCTGGAAGGTATAAGTGTCTGCCTGCTTGATGCGGCAGAGGCTGAGGAGGGCGCCGGGATTCCGGAGCACGGACGCGTTGATCTCCTTCACCAAGGGCCCGGCCTTGGCGGGGTCCACCTGCTTGCCGAGCCGCACGTCCAGGAGCAGGCCATCGACCATGACCGAGGCCTCGCCCAGGATCCGCCGGGCCTGGACCGACTCCTCCTTCTGGGAGACCCGGGCCGTCGGCAACGCTGCCCCGGCAGCAGCCGACTGCTTCAGTTGCTGGTCCAGCACCAGGTCGATCTCCTCCTTGGTCGGGGCCCCGACGACGTCGTCCCCTCGCTCGGTGTCGATGTAGAGCTCGAACATGCCCTGATCCCGCATCTTCTGGATCTGTTCCGGATGGCGCAGCAGGAAGCGCTGCCGCAGGAAGCCGTGCTGCAGCCAGCCGCAGTTCAGGTCGTGGATGTACATCCCCGTCCTGAGATCCTCGACCCGCACCCGCTTGATCGCCATGGCCCTTGTCCACCGCCTAACCTATGGATCGGTCCGCTAGCACCTGAGGTTGAAAGCTGACCCACCTTGCCCCGATGCAGTGACACACCCTTGGCCGGGCGGGGGGGTAGCCCCGGCATAGCATCTGGCGCCCTGGGACGGCGCTGGATGTAGAATGGGGGTTCGGACCGCGCCCAGCGGCGCTCTCAGGGGAGTTGACCGTGCTCGAAGCCTACCGCCTCCATGTTGCTGAACGTGCCGCCATGGGCATTCCGCCCCTCCCCCTCACCGAGGCCCAGACATCCGGGCTGGCAGCCCTGCTCGCCACTCCCCCTGCGGGCGAGGAGAAGGTCCTGCTCGACCTGCTGGTCCACCGCGTACCGGCCGGCGTGGATGATGCCGCCCGAGTGAAAGCGGCCTTCCTGGCCAGCGTCGCCAAGGGCCAGGAGAAGGTGGCCCTGGTCTCTCCCGAGAAAGCCACGGAGCTGCTCGGCACCATGCTGGGCGGCTTCAACGTCAAGCCCCTCATCGACCTGCTGGAGGATGCCAAGGTGGGCGCCCTCGCCGCCGAGGGCCTGAAGAAGACCCTGCTGGTCTTCGACGCCTTCGCCGAAGTGAAGGCCAAGGCCGACGCTGGCAATGCCAACGCCAAGTCCGTGATCCAGTCTTGGGCCGAGGCCGAGTGGTTCACCAGCCGCCCCGAGGTGCCCCAGAGCCTGACCCTGACCGTGTTCAAGGTCACGGGCGAGACCAACACCGACGACCTGTCCCCGGCCCCGGACGCCTGGAGCCGCCCCGACATCCCGCTCCACGCCCTGGCCATGCTGAAGAACGCCCGGCCCGGCATCGAGCCCGACGACGCGGGCAAGGTGGGTCCCATCAAGCAGCTCGACGCCCTGAGGGCCAAGGGCCACCTGATCGCCTACGTGGGCGACGTGGTCGGCACCGGTTCCTCCCGCAAGTCCGCCACCAACTCGGTGCTGTGGTTCACAGGGGAAGACATCCCCTTCGTGCCCAACAAGCGCTTTGGCGGCGTCTGCCTGGGCTCCAAGATCGCGCCCATCTTCTACAACACCATGGAGGACGCCGGCGCCCTGCCCATCGAGCTGGATGTGAACAGCATGGACATGGGCGACGTCATCGAGCTGCGCCCCTACG
>CAIRAS010000121.1 GCA_903876615.1 uncultured Holophagaceae bacterium | reverse complement strand
TTGGCGACCGGACCCGCATGGAGCATGACTTCCAGGAGGTTGACCTCGTTGCCCGTGGGTGCCGCCAGAATCGCCATGCTGTCTCCGTGGCGTCATGATACCAACCTGAACGCGATACACTCGACAGGTTTGCACGGAGTCGTCATGCGGGTGCTGGTCATCGGGTCGGGATATGTGGGGCTGGTCGCCGCCGCCTGCTTCGCGGAGGCGGGGCACCACATCCTCGGCGTGGACGTGGACGCGGCCAAGGTGGCCACCCTGGCCCGGGGCGAGTCGCCCATCTTCGAGCCCGGCCTGGACGATCTGCTGCAGAAGCACCTGGCCTCGGGCGCGCTCAGCTTCACCACGGACCTCCGCGCCGGCATCGCCGACGCCGACGCCGCCTTCATCTGCGTGGGCACGCCCCAGAGCGAGGACGGCAGCGCCGACATGAAATACGTATTGGCGGTGGCGGGCCAGCTGGGCGACGCCATGGCCCTGCGCGCCAAGGATGCGAAGCCCCTGGTGGTGGTCGATAAGAGCACCGTCCCTGTGGGCACGGCAGCCCGGGTCCACGCGGAGATCGCCACCCACACGGACCGCGCCTTCGAGGTCGTGAGCAACCCTGAGTTCCTGCGCGAGGGTTCCGCCCTCAGCGACTTCCTGGTGCCCGACCGCGTGGTGGTGGGCTGCCGCACGGACCACGCCGAGACCGTCATGAAGGGGCTCTACCAGCCCTTCCTGGACCGCAGCGGCGGCAAGTGGTTCCGCATGGACCCCCCCAGCGCCGAGCTCACCAAGTACGCCGCCAACGCCATGCTGGCCCTGCGCATCAGCTTCATCAACGAGATCGCCAACCTGGCGGAGTCCGTGGGCGCCGACGTGGACCACGTGAAGACGGCCATCGGCGCCGACCACCGCATCGGCCCGGCCTTCCTGAACCCCGGACCCGGCTTTGGCGGCTCCTGCTTCCCCAAGGACCTGCAGGCCCTGCTCAAGGTCGGCCGAGAGCAGGGTCACCCGCTCCTGACCCTCGCCGCCACCGTCGAAGCCAACCGCCACCAGAAGCAGGTGCTCCTGCGCAAGGTGAAGGCGCACTTCGGCGTGCAGTCCGGCGTGCCCGCCCCGCTGAAGGGCCGCCGCTTTGCCCTCTGGGGCCTGGCCTTCAAGGCGGACACCGATGACATCCGCGAGAGCATGGCGCTGGAGCTCATCGAAGGGCTGGTGAACCTGGGCGCCGAGGTGGTGGTGCACGACTTCGCCGCCATGGATGCCGTGAAGGCCCGCATCGGCGACAAGGTGCGCTACGCCGCCACGCCCCTGGAGGCCTGCGCGGGCGCCGACGCGCTGCTCATCGCCACCGAGTGGGCCGACTACCGCAAGGCGGACCTCGAAGCCGTGGGCCGGGCGCTCAAGGCCCGCCGCATCTTCGACGGCCGCAACCTCTTCCGCCCTGAGGCCATGGAGGCCGCGGGCTGGACCTACCACTCCCTGGGCCGCCGAGCCGTGGAAGGCGCTTGACCGCCCTGTTCTGGGGCCTGGCGGGGCACTTTAATCATGCCAAAACATCTTTTATGAACAAGACACACCGATGTAACCCGGGCCGAGATGGCAGCCAGGACAGGAAATGCCGAAGCTCGGCTCCACACGCCCAAGCAAGGCCTGCTTAGAATAGAACTCGACCTGCCTGGCGTCGTGTCGCCGGGTGATCTGCAACCCTGATCCCTGCCAGACGAACTCGGAGCGCACCATGGGCAACCTCGGAATGATGGAGATCTTGCTGATCGGCATTGCGCTGCTGATCTTCTTCGGCCCCTCGCGACTGCCGGAACTTGGCAAGAGCCTGGGCAAGGGCATCCAGGAGTTCAAGAAGGCCAGCCGCGAGCTGACGGATGCCGTGAAGGATGACGTCACCACGGACAAGGAGAAGGACAAGGAACAGGACAAGAAGTAGGCCTCGGCCCTTCCGTCCCAGGCCCCCCGGGGCCTCCCCCTTGCTGCACCCTGCACCCCGAGGACCATGGCGCTTCCGGACACACCGCCCGACAAGATGAGCTTCTGGGAACACCTCCAGGAGCTGCGGGTCCGCATCGTGCGGTCCCTGCTCATCGTGGCGGCGGGCTTTGCCGTCACCTACGCCTTCCGCTTCAAGCTCTGGGCCCTGGCGCAGAAGCCCTTCCTCGAGGCCATGGCCCGGCAGACCGGCAAGCCCATCGCCAGCCTCGATCCCTTCGCCTTCACGGACCTCACCGAGCCCTTCTTCAGCATGATGCGGCTCTCGCTGTGGGC
>CAIRAS010000120.1 GCA_903876615.1 uncultured Holophagaceae bacterium | reverse complement strand
TGGTCGATGGCCATGGCCAGCGGGACCTCCTGGCCCCAGCGGGCGTGGAGCGCCGCGATCAGGGCGTGGCAGCGGCCGGGTCCCCGCAAGGGGTCGGGATCGAAGTTGCGGGCGAACAGCACCACGCCGCCCGGCACCAGGTTGGTGGGGACCTCTGCGGCATCTTGGGCGTGGACACCCATCCAGATCGTGCTTCCGAAGTCAGCGAACAAGCAACCTCCCGGGGCCCTCGGCGGTGGCAGGAGCGCACGGACCGCACCCCGAAGCCTACCGGGATCGAACCTTGCCCTCAACGCAGCGGGTCCACTGCACTCGGCTGCAACGATCCGAAATGCCCCTCGCCAAGGCCCCTGATCGCCTGTTAGGTTTTTTTTCATGCCCCTCCCCGCCGCGCCCCACCTCTCCGACCCTGCGAAGGCTGCCCGCGTCAACGGTGGGACGGCTTCTGGAAGGAGCCCGGCTTGAGCCGCATGCTGATCGAGGCCCGGGAGGCGCCCTCGGCAGTGGCGCGTCTGCTCGACCCGAGCGATACCAGCTACGAGGCCTTCGGCGCCTTCCTCCGGGAGCACCCCCCGACGGGCATCCTCACTCTGGCCCGCGGCAGCTCGGACCACGCGGCCCAGCACACGGCCTACCTCCTGATGGCGCGCCTGGGCCGGCTGGTGACTTCGCTGCCCATGTCCCTGGTGACGCTCTACCACGCGAACCTGGCCAAGCCCGGCCTGCTGGTGCTGGCGTTCTCGCAGTCCGGCCAGAGCCCCGACCTCGTGGATCCCATGGCCTACTTCACCCGGAATGGCGCCACCACCGTGGCCCTGGTGAACGATGCCGAGTCGCCCCTGGCCCGCGAGGCCAGCCGGGTCTTCCCGCTCCTGTCGGGCGAAGAGCGCAGTGTCGCCGCCACCAAGTCCTTCATCGGGCAGCTCGTGGCCGGGGCGCGGATCGTCTCGTCATGGGAGCAGGACCCCGCCTTCGCCGCGGGCCTGCAGGCCCTGCCGGCCGCCCTGGAGGCCGCCGCCCGCGTGGACTGGTCTGCGGGTGCCAAGGCCCTTGTCGGCGTGGACCGGCTCTTCATCCTGGGCCGCGGCACCGGCCTCGCCATTGCCAGCGAGGCGGCCCTCAAGCTGAAGGAGACCTGCGGCATCCAGGCCGAGGCCTTCTCCGGCGCCGAGGTCCGGCATGGTCCCATGGCCATCGTGGAGGAGGGCTTCCCGCTCCTGGTCTTCGCCCCGCGCGGCCCGGCCCAGGCGGGCCTGCTGGCCCTGACCCACGACCTCCGGCTCCAGGGGGCACGGGTGCTCCTGGCGGCGCCGCCCGAGGTGCCCGGCGTCGACCTGCCCCTCATCCCGGCGCCCCACCCGGAGCTCGATACGGTCTCCGCGATCCAGAGCTTCTACCCCATGGTCGAGGCCCTGTCGCGGGCCCGGGGCTTTGATCCGGACCATCCGCCCCACCTCTCCAAAGTCACGAAGACCCGGTGATGCCATGCTGACGTCCCGCACGGAACAGCCCTACCCAGGCCACGAGCGGCTGGACGACTATGGAAGCCGCGAGCTGGTGGAGGCCTTCATCGAGGATCAGGCCGTCGCCGCCGTCGCCGTCCGCAACGCCGCCGTCCAGCTGGCCCAGGCCGTGGAGGGCGCGGTGCCGCGGCTCCAGGCCGGGGGCCGGCTCATCTACGTGGGCGCCGGGACCTCCGGGCGCCTGGGCCTGCTCGACAGTGTCGAGCTGAACCCGACCTTCTCCTGGCCCTCGGACCGGGCCTTGTCCCTGCTGGCCGGGGGGCCTTCCGCCCTCTACGCCGCCGTGGAGGGCGCCGAGGATGACCAGGACCGGGGCGCCCGGGATCTCGCGGCGCTGCAGCCGGGTCCGACGGATGTCGTGCTCCTCATCGCGGCCTCCGGCGCCACGCCCTACACCCTGGGCGCCCTCGCGGCGGCCCGGGCCGCCGGGGCCTTCACCATCGGCCTCGCCAACAATCCCGGTTCCCCCCTGGCTGCTGGAGCCGAGGTGGGCATCACCCTCGACACCGGCCCGGAGGTCATCTCCGGCAGCACCCGGCTCAAGGCGGGCACCTCCCAGAAGATCGCCCTGAACACCTTCTCCTCGGCGGTGATGGTCCGGCTCCACAAAGTCTTCGGCAACCTCATGGTCGATGTGCGGCCCACCAACGCCAAGCTGGTCCGGCGTGCCATCCGCCTCATCGGCCTGGCCACGGGCGCGGACGAGCCGCGGGCGCAGGCGGCCTTCGAGGCCTGCGGTGGCCAGGTGAAGACCGCGATCGTGGCTGTGCTCAAGTGCCTCGGCCCAGAGCAGGCGCGGGAGCGGCTAGCGGCGGTGCAGGGCAGCGTGCGCGCGGCGCTTCGGGACTGACATGCCCGAGGAACCGCCCTCCCGCACCGCGAGGTGGACCGCCTCCCCCTGGGCCTGGGTTCCCTCGCTCTACTTCGGCCAGGGCCTCCCTTACGTCACCGTCATGGTGCTGTCGGTGGTGTTCTACAAGAACCTCGGCGTGCCCAACACGGCCATCGCCCTCTACACCAGCTGGCTCTACCT
>CAIRAS010000119.1 GCA_903876615.1 uncultured Holophagaceae bacterium | reverse complement strand
CGCAGTTGCCGAAGAACTCCATCTGGGAAGAGGCGCACAGGGCCCGGCGCAGGAAGCAGTCGGGGTATCCCGGTCGGCCCGGGGTGAACTCCAGGGCCCGGATGCCCTCATTGTTGGCCATGCAACCTATGTCTATCTCTCCGGTGAACTGGATCTTCTTGAGGTGGTCGAGGAATAGGCCCAGAGTCTTCTTGTAGAAGGCGTTGTCCTCCCCCACGTACTTGGCCACGGTGCCGCTCTCGCCGCACAGGGCGCCCAGGCCGCGGTCTGACCCTGGCCATCCGGCGGCGGGTTCCTTGTGCTGGAACGATATCTCGATTGGCCCGACGCCCCGGCCCTTGGAGAAGTACCTCGCGCAACCGATCTCCACGCCGATGATGCGCTCCTCGATCTCCACCCCGTCGTACTTCTTCCCGGAGTCGGCGTAGCGCTGGAGAACCGCTATGAGGTCCTGGCCGTCCTGCATCTCACCTATCACGACGTCTTCGCTGTCGGAGTCCCCTCCGAACACCTTGCTCACGCGCAGGCCCTTCTTCCCCTGGATGGCCTTGATGGCCTCCTCGATGGTCTTGTAGGAGTCGGATGCCAACCTCTTCATGCCGGCCTTCTCGAAGAGCCCGCGAGCGAACTCGCGGTCGGACTCCATCTTGTTTCCCTCGGGCAAACCGTTCCAAATGGGCTTGCCGGACTTGTTGCAGACCTCCCACTCCTTCTCCAAATGGTTGGCATCGCAGAACACGAAGTCAGCCCAGGGCAGGGACTCGCGGAAGTCGTCCACCTTCTCGACCAGGCCCTCGAATATCTCATGGCGTCGCTTGGGGTCCTGGATCCAAAAGCGGACCTCGTGGCCGTCTCTCTTGGCGTCCACCGCCAGAGCGGCCCCGTCTCCGTAACGGGAGAGAATGAGGACCTTCAAGTGGTCTCCACTGTCTTGTTGTAGAACTTCCAGTTGACCCCGAAAGCCTTGGCCACCAGCATCTCGATCTTGGTGGCGAACTGATGGTGGTGCCGGTACGGGCACTTTGGATGGTCGCCGGGCTCCGCCGTCTTGCTGTGCTTGCCGGCCGCCCGGTCCTTCTCGAACTGGTAGTCCCAGCGGTCCACCTCGGCCACGGAGATGCCCTGGATGGTGCAGAGGGTCCACTCTATGAGCTCGTGGACGATGATGAGCATGTGGTAGAGGGTGTTGTGCATGTTGGCAATGCGGAACTGGACCACGCCCTTGTCGTCCACCCAGTAGTCCCCTATGGTGTCGTACCTCATCTCCGACTTCTCGATGACCTTGATGCAGATTTCTTTCATGGGTTATTCCTGTGCCATCCTCGCGCGCGCCTCTCGGCGCATCTCGCCCTTGGGCGCCCCTTCCTGCCGCTCCTGGACCTTCAGGCCGTGCTTGTAGACTCGGGCCTCGGTGCGCAACTGGTTGAACCGGCGGGAGTCCTCGGGGCTCAGGAGACCGGCCTGGCTCTTCTTCTTCTCCTGGAGTCGGAACAGTTCCTCGGCGCCGGGGGTGTTCTCGGTCTCCTTGCGGAACTCCTCCGTCATGCCGTAGTCGGAGATGGTGAGCAGGCGGTTGAGCAGGGGGGTGGCCTGGACCACGACCTCCAGCGTGCTCCGGCTGGCGCTGTCGTAGCTGCTGAAGGTGGTCATGCCGGTCCCGTTGATGGTCCACTCCACCATCTTCTCCAGGCCCATGAGACCGCCGATCTTGCGGACCCGGTCCGGGATGGCAGGGCGCTGCCGGTAGTAGTCCCAGGGGATGCCGCCGCTGAAGTATTGGGCCCAGGCCGCTGGGATTGCCAGCGCGGCCGTGAGGCTCGGGAATCCGGCGAACACCTCCCCCACGATGTGGCCGAACTCGGCGGGGTCCTGCTTGGCCATCCCCATCAGGGTGTAGTAGGTCATCGCGTGGATGATCCGGCCGGCGTCGTCGTGTGGAATCTG
>CAIRAS010000118.1 GCA_903876615.1 uncultured Holophagaceae bacterium | reverse complement strand
CGTCATGATCGTGCTGGTGGTGATGGTGCTGCCCCTGCCGGCGTTCATGCTCGATCTGCTGATCGTCCTGAACATCACCCTGAGCCTCGTGATCCTCATGGTGGGCATGTATGTGCCCCGCCCCAAGGAGTTCAGCTCCTATCCCTCAGTGCTGCTGGTGGTGACGCTTTTCCGTCTGGCCATCAACGTGGCCACCACCCGGCGAATTCTGCTCTATGCCGGCGACCAGGGCGCCGACGCCGCCGGCCACATGGTCAAGGCCTTCGGCCAGTTCGTGGTGGGTGGCAGCTATGTCATCGGCCTGGTGGTCTTCCTGATCCTGCTGGCCATCCAGTTCCTGGTCATCAACCACGGCGCGGGCCGCATCGCCGAGGTGACCGCCCGCTTCACCCTGGACGCCCTGCCCGGCAAGCAGATGGCCATCGACGCCGACCTCAACGCGGGCTACATCGACGAGCAGGAGGCCCGCCGGCGCCGCAAGGACCTGCAGGAGGAGGCCGGCTTCTACGGGGCCATGGACGGCGCCGTGAAGTTCACCCAGCGGGACTCCGTGGCGGCCCTCATCATCCTGGCGGTCAACATCGTGGCGGGCATCATCCTGGGGGTGGTGCGCTACAACCTGCCCGTGATGCAGGCGCTCGAGGTCTACACCCTGCTCACCGTGGGCGATGGCCTGGTCACCGTGATCCCCAGCCTGCTGATCAGCGTGGGCGGCGCCATCCTGACCACCCGCAGCGGCAGTGACGCCACGGGGCTGGGTAGCCAGGTGCTGGGCCAGATGGGCGCGGACCACCGGCCGCTGGCCATCGCCACGGCGGTGCTCTTCCTCTTCGGCGCCGTGCCGGGGCTGCCCCTCTTCCCCTTCTGGGTCATGGGTTCCATCTTCGGCGTCATGGCCTACGCAGCCTGGAAGCTGCCCCAGGGGAGTCCGGCCACCGAGGCGGAGCAGGCGGCCACCGCGGAAAAGGCCAGGGCTGCCGCCGCCGAATCCGCGGACAAAGTGGAAGGCCTCCTCAAGGTCGATCCCCTGGGTCTGGAGGTGGGCTACAGCCTCATCCCCCTGCTCGACGTAAACCAGGGCGGCACCGTGCTCGAGCGCATCAAGGGCGTCCGCCGCCAGATGGCCCAGGAGCTGGGCATCGTGGTGCCACCCGTGCGCATCCGGGACAACCTGCAGCTGGCCCCCCACGCCTACCGCATCCTCCTGCGGGGCGAGGAGATCGCCCGGGCGGAGCTGCAGCCCGCGCAGTTCCTGGCCATGAATCCCGGTACGGCCACCGAGGAGCTTGCGGGCACCCCCACCTCCGAGCCCGCCTTCGGCCTGCCCGCCTACTGGATTCCCGACAACCTGCGGGACCGGGCCCAGATGCTGGGCTACACCGTGGTGGAACCAGCCACCGTGCTGACCACCCACCTCTCCGAGCTCATCAAGCAGCACGCGCCGGAGCTGCTCGGACGGCCCGAAGTCCAACATCTGCTGGACACCCTGAAGGACTCGAGCCCCCGCCTGGTGGACGACCTCATCCCCAACGTGATCACCGTGACCACCCTGCAGAAGGTCATGCACAACCTGCTGCGCGAGCGGGTCCCCGTGCGGGATCTGGGCCGCATCCTGGAGGCCACTGCCGACGCCGCGGCCCTGACCAAAGACATCGGCTTCATCACCGAGTACGTCCGCCAGGCCATGGGCCGGGTGCTGACCAGCCCCCACCTGTCCGACACCGGTGAGCTGGGCGTGCTGGTGCTGGATCCAACCCTCGAGCAGACGCTCCAGGGCGGCATCGAACAGACCGAGCGGGGCAGCTTCCTGGCCCTGGAGCCCGGCCGCACCCAGGAGCTGCTGAGCCGCATCGCCAATGGCATCGCCGCCCTGCTGCCAGGCGCCCAGCCCGTCATCCTCACCAACCCTGTGGTGCGCCCCCACCTGCGGCGCCTCCTGGAACGGGCGCTGCCCCAGCTGGTGGTGCTGAGCCACAGCGAGGTGCCCATGGATGTCCGCGTCGTCAACCTGGGGACTGTGTCATGAAGGGCCGCCCATGCGCGTGAAGACCTTTGAAGCTGGCTCCATGCAGGACGCCCTGGACGTCGTGAAGAAGGACATGGGCGAAGAGGCCTTCATCCTCTCCACCCGGACGCGGCGGCGCCCGGCTGCCACGGGCACCGGCGAAGAGTCGATCATCGAGGTCACGGCGGCCGTGGATGAAGCCCAGGCGGGCCTTCCCCCGGCGGCTGCCACCACTCCCGCGCTCACCTACGGCCTGCGGGCGCCCCAGACGGCCCTCCCTGCCCGCGCTTCCCGGCAAGTCCCACCCCCGGCACCCCCCGCGCCACCCATGGACCTCCAGCCCCTGCGCCGGGAACTCCTGGAGATCAAGGGTGCCGTGGCCGCCCTCAAGGACAATGACCAGCGCAACGGGTCGATCCTGAAAGAGCTGGACCAGATGAAGGCGCTGCTCAGCCGCATCCAGCGCCAGGGTATGCCCCCGGCCCAGCTCCACCTGCCGTCCAGCCTGCTGGAACTCTACGGCGACCTCGTGGCCAACGACGTGGAACCTGTCATCGCCCTGCGCCTCTGCGAGCACGCCCAGCGCGCCCTCACGGACCAGGAGGGCGACTCGGCCACGGGGGCCGTGAACGCCGAGCGGGCGCGCCTCTTCCTGCGCCGGGTCATCGCCGACTTCATCCCGGTGGCACCGCCCATCCAGGTGGAGCCCGGCAAGATGCGGGTGGCGGCGCTGGTGGGCCCCACGGGCGTGGGCAAGACCACCACCGTGGCCAAGCTCGCCGCCTACGCCCAGCTCCACCTGAAGCAGAAGGTGGCCCTGCTCACCCTCGACACCTACCGCATGGGGGCCGTGGACCAGCTCCAGCAGTACGCCCAGATCCTGCAGGTGCCGCTGCACGTGGCTCTCACCGTGGAGGACATGCGCGGCGCCCTGCGCTTCTACCAGGACCGGGCCCTGGTGCTCATCGACACCCCCGGCCACAGCCCCAAGGACACGGAGACGCTCAACCAGCTGCGGGGCCTGCTGGAGGAGCTGCCGGATGTGGAGACGCATCTGGTGCTGTCCGCCACCACCAAGCCCCGGGACCTGACCGAGATCGCGGCGCGCTACGAGCCCCTGCACCCCACCCGCCTCCTCTTCACCAAGCTCGACGAGACCTCCACCTACGGCCCCATCCTGAGCACGCTGGTGCGGGTCAAGCGACCCCTCAGCTACCTGGGCACGGGCCAGGAAGTGCCGGACGCCCTGGAGCTGGCCACCAGCCGCCGGGTGGCGGACCTCATCCTCCCCGCCACCGCGAAGGACGTCGAATGAGCCACGATCAGGCCTCCCGCCTCCGCACCATGGCCCAGGGACTCCGCCCGGAGGTCCCGCTCTTCGCGGCCCGAGTCCTCGCCATCACCTCCGGCAAGGGCGGGGTCGGCAAGACCAACGTCGTCGCAGGCCTCGCCATCGCCCTGGCCCAGCAGGGCCAGCGGGTGGTGGTCATGGATGCCGACTTCGGCCTGGCGAACATCGACATCCTGCTGGGCCTGTCCCCGGAGTTCACCCTGGAGCATGTGCTGCGCGGCGAGAAGGTGCTCGAGGAGATCCTTGTGGACGGCCCCATGGGCATCCGCATCATCCCCGCCAGCAGCGGCATCCAGGAGCTGACCCGCCTGGACACCGTCAGCGAGCTGCGCCTGGTGCAGGGGCTGCAGCGGGTGGCGGAGACCGCGGACTGGCTGCTCATCGATACGGCTGCGGGCATCCACGACTCGGTCCTCAAGCTGCTCATGGCCGCCCAGGAGGTCATCCTGGTCACCACGCCGGAACCCACGAGCCTCGTGGACGCCTACGCCATGGTGAAGGTCCTGCACCTGCGGGAGGCCTCGAAGCCACTCTGGCTCCTGGTGAACAACGGCCAGAGTGCCGACGAAGCCCAGGAGACCGTGGACCAGCTCCAGGCGGCCACCCAGCGCTTCCTCGGCAAGCAGCTCAAGGTGCTGGGCATGATTCCCCACGACCCGCACCTGCTGCAGGCCGTGCGCCAGCAGCGGGGCGTGGTGGACCTCTATCCCCGCTGCCAGGCTTCGCAGGCCTTCCAGGCCCTCGCCCAGCAGCTGCTTGGACGGGTATCCTTGCAACCGAACGGCTTTGCGTCATTCTGGAGACAGCTCTCAACAGATGATTCCACCTAGGACCCTGGATGCCTCCGACCCCAGACCAACTCCCCGCTCCCGGCCAGCCCCTCAGCGGCGAGGCACTGAAAGCCGTGGAGGCAGCTCCGGCCGCGCTGCGTCCCTGGGCGGCGATGGCCGCGGTCAAAGCCTACGGGAAGGGCCTGCCTTCCCCACTGCACCAAGCTCCCCCGCCGCCGCCGTTGGCGCCGCCACCCGTGGCCGAGGCCCAGGAGGCTGAGGCGCCCGAGCCTTTCGACCGCAACAATCGTGAGCAGATCATCAAGGACTATGTGCCCCTGGTGAAGTTCGTGGCCCACCGCATCGCTTCGCGTCTGCCCTCGCACGTGGAGCTGGATGACCTGATCAACAGCGGCATCCTGGGCCTCATGGACGCCATCGAGAAGTTCGAGCCGGCCCGCAACATCAAGTTCAAGACCTACGCCGAGCTGCGGGTCAAGGGCGCCATCCTGGACGGCCTCCGGGACCTGGACTGGGTGCCCCGGAGCCTGCGCCGCAAGAAGAAGGATATCGAGAGCTCCTACCACATGCTCGAGCAGCAGATGGGCCGGGCCGCCACGGACGAGGAGGTGGCCGTCCACCTGGGGGTCCCCCTGGAGGAGCTGCACAAGAGCCTCGACGAGCTCAAGGGCGTCACCCTCGGCACCTTCGTGGAGGTGGGTGAGGATGGCGAGGGCGAGAGCATCATCAGCTTCGTGCCGGACCCCGATGCGGAGGATCCCCACCAGACCTTCCAGGCCTCTGAGATCAAGGAGATCCTCCGGGACGCCATGGAGGTCCTGCCGAAGAAAGAGAAGTTCGTCGTCCAGCTCTACTACTTCGACGAGCTGACCATGAAAGAAATCGGGACGCTGCTGAACATCACTGAATCCCGGGTATCCCAATTGCATACGAAGGCCATGCTGCGACTCCGGGGCAAGCTCCTGGAGAAGCACATCGAAGGGTAATCCATGGCCAAGATCCTAAGCCAAGAGGAAGTAGACGCTCTACTTAAGTCGCACACCAAGCCGGCCGGGAAGGCTGCGGCTGGAGGTGGCGCGGAGCGGCCCACGGCGACAGGCCAGGCAAAAAAGGCCCAGGCCCAGCGCAAGGTCTCCCTCTACAACTTCCGCCGACCGGACCGGGTGAGCCGGGAGCAGATGCGGTCCCTGCACTTCATGCACGACCGCTTTGCCCGGAACTTCTCCAGCTCCCTGAGCGCCTACCTCCGCACCATCACCGAGGTGAACCTGGTGAGCGTGGAGCAGCTCAGCTACCAGGAGTTCCTGCTGTCCGTGCCCGACCCCACCTGCTTCAACGCCATCTCCATCAAGCCCCTGGAGGGCGCCCTGGCCCTCGAGGTCAATCCCACCCTGGTCTTCCCCATCATCGACAAGATGCTCGGCGGACCCGGGGAGCCCCTAAAGCAGCTCCGCACCATGACCGACATCGAGCAGAGCATCTTCGACGGCATCCTCAAGCTGCTGCTCGAGGACATGCGGGAATCCTGGCGCGGCATCGTGGACCTGGACTTCAAGATCCAGGCTCGGGAGACCAGCCCCCAGCTCATCCAGATCGTGGCGCCCAACGAGGTGGTCCTGCTGGTGGTCTTCGAGGTGAAGATGGGTCCCGTCTCGGGGATGATCAACCTGGCCATCCCGAGCATCATCCTGGAGCCCATCTCCAACAAGTTCGACCAGGAGATGTTCACGG
>CAIRAS010000117.1 GCA_903876615.1 uncultured Holophagaceae bacterium | reverse complement strand
GCTCCAGCGCGTGCGGGACGGCGTGCTGCGGGACGAACCCCTCCACGCCACCCTGCTGGCCGCCGCTGGTCTCAAGCGGCTGGGGCTGGACCTCTCGGGCCTGACCGTGCGGGCCCTCACGCCGGAGGAGCTGCCCTCGGCGCCGGGGCAGGGCGCCCTGCTGGCCGAGGCCCGGGCGGACCGGCCTGACCTCATCGAAGCCCTGGCGGAGCTCCATGACACCCTGACGGCCCGCTGCGTGACGCTGGAGCGCCAGGTGCTCGCGGGCATCGGCGGAGGCTGCCAGCAGCCCCTGGGCGCCCTGGCCACGCCCCAGGCCGACGGCAGCCTGCTGCTGCAGGTGGCCTACGCGCCGGAGGGCGAGCTGCGCCGCGCGGAGGCGCGCGGCACCGACGACCGGGCGCTCCTGGCGCAGGTGCTCAAGGGCATCGGGCTGGCATGATCCAGCCCACGGGTCTCCCCCGGCTGGCGCTGGCCCGGCCTGCGCAGCACCCCCTGGCGGAGGCTGTGCGTCGGGCGGGCTGGGAGCCCGTGACCCACCTCATCACCCACGCTGAGCCCACGGGCTTTCCGCCGCCCCGGCCCTGGTCCGACATCGCGGCCGTGCTCGTGCTGAGTCCGGCTGGAGCCCGGGCCGTGGCAGCCGTGCTGCCCGAGGGGATGCGCTGCCTGATGCAGGGCGCGGGTACCGCTGAGGCCCTGGGGGGGCGTGACCTGCCAGTGTTGCTGCCTGCCGAGGCCCGCGCCGAGGCGCTCTGGGACCTGCTGCAGGCCACCTTCCCGGAAGGCGGCGACTTCCTGCTGGTGCGGGGCGAGCGCAGCCGGGGCTTCCTTGAGTCGGCGGCTCAGGGGACAACCTGGCATCTCCATCCCTGGACCACCCACCGCGAGGCTGCGGTCGAGCCCCTGCCGTCTCTGCCCTCGGTGGATGCCGTGCTGGCCCTGAGCCCGCTGCAGGCCGAGCTGCTCGCCCCGCTGGCGGTCGCCGCGCAGCGCTTTGCCTGGGGCCAGGGCACCGCCGAGGCCTTTGCCCGGGCCGGTGCACCGGCCCACGGCACCTGTCAGCCCAAGCCCGAACAACTCGAAGCCCTGCTTGTCGCCAACCTGCCTAAGAAGGAGGAGTCCCCATGCTGAACCGCTCCCGCCGTCTCCGCACCAGCGCCGCCATGCGCAATCTCGTCGCTGAGACAGACCTCCGCCCGCGCCACCTGATCCAGGGCCACTTCGTGCACCCCCAGGCGGGCAGCATCGAGATCTCCAGCATGCCGGGCATCTGCAACGCCGGCGTGGAGGACACCGTGCGCCAGGTTGAAAAGGATCTGAAGCGCGGCCTCTCTAACGTGCTGCTCTTCGGGGTGCCCGATGACGCCGCCAAGAGCCCCGACGCCGCCTATGTGAAGGACCGCGAGGGCGTCATCCCCCAGACCGTCCGCGCCCTCAAGCAGGCCTTCGGCTCGGACCTCATCGTCATCACGGACGTCTGCCTCTGCGGCGCCACCAGCCACGGTCACTGCGGCCTGGTAAGCGAGGAGGGCGAGGTCCTCAACGATCCGTCCCTGCCCATCCTGGCGGAGATGGCCCTGCGCCACGCCGAGGCGGGCGCCGACATCGTCTCCCCCAGCGACATGATGGACGGCCGGGTGGCGGCCATCCGCGCCCTGCTGGACCAGAACGGCTTCACCTCCACCAGCATCCTCAGCTACGCCATCAAGCATTCGGGCGCCTATTACGGACCTTTCCGTGAGGCCGCCCACAGCAGTCCCAAGTTCGGCGACCGGAAGACCTACCAGATGGATCCCCGCAATGCCCGGGAGGGCCTGCGGGACGCGCTGCTCGACATCGAGGAGGGTGCCGACCTGCTCATGGTCAAGCCCGCCCTGCCGAACCTGGATCTCATCTTTCGACTGCGACAGGCCAGCCTGGCGCCTCTCTGTGCCTACCACGTGTCCAGCGAATTCAGCACCGTCAAGGCCGCCGACCGCCTGGGCTGGGTGAATGGCGACCAGCTGATGTTCGAGCACCTCCTGGCCATCCGCCGCGCCGGCGCCGACATGATCGTCACCTATGCCGCCCGCGAGGCCGTCGAAAAGGGCTGGATTTCCTGAAAAAGGATGGATCCACAGATTGCACAGATTCCACAGATTCAAAGGCAGGAAAGCAAATCCATCCCTAATTGTTCACGCACTTGATCAGGCTTTTTAATCTGTGAAATCTGTGAAATCTGTGAAATCTGTGGATAAAAAAAGAGGTGTTGAATGAGCAACGAGACGCTGTTTGCCGAGGCGCTGACGCACTTCCCGGGGGGGGTGTCGAGTCCGGTGCGGGCTTTTCGCGCGGTGGGGGGGACGCCCAAGTTCTTCAAGAAGGCCAGCGGGGCCTGGTTTGAGGATGAGGACGGGCAGCGCTTCCTGGACCTCTGCATGTCCTGGGGGCCGCTGATCCTGGG
>CAIRAS010000116.1 GCA_903876615.1 uncultured Holophagaceae bacterium | reverse complement strand
TCAGCTGCTACAGATCCTGTCGGTCTCCGTTTTCGAGAAAATCGAGCTACGGCGGGCCTTTGCGAAGGAGGAAATCCAGATCCACGAGGACCGCTTCTCTAAACAACTGCCATTGTTTGACTTTTAACCGGACACTAGTGACTTACCTATAACAAATAGGCTCGGCCTGGTCTCCGACGTGATCCTCGCCCTGGCCTTCGAGCCGATCCTCTGGTTGCTGGTGTTCCTGGGGGGGAAGGTCCCCTTCCTGGCCCGCCTCCGCGTGGCGATGAGGGAGGTCAGGGCCCGCACTGCCACCCAGGCCAGCGGCACCAGTGCGGGGCCCGTCACCCTGGTCTTGATCGCTTTTGGCGTGGATCCGCCTAGACTCTGAACCTCGCCACGATGCGGTTGAGCTGCTCGGCGAGCTGACTCAGCTCGTCCACGGTGCGGGTGGACTCCTTAATGGTGGCGGCCATTTCCTCCATGGCCGCGGCGTTCTGCTCGGCAATGGAAGTAAGGTTGGCCATGGCGGTCACGACGGACTGGCTGTCATGACTCTGGGCTTCGCTCTGGCCGCCGATGGTCTGCATGCGCCCCGCCGAATCGGTGATGGCGCTCTGAATGCTGGCCAGGGCCTCGCCCGCGGTGTTCACCATCTTGCTGCCGTCGGTAATGGCGCGGTTGGACCTCTGGATCAGGGAAGTGATCTCCTTGGCGGCGGTGGCGCTGCGCTCGGCCAGCTTCCGGACCTCCTCCGCGACCACCGCGAAGCCCCGGCCATGCTCGCCGGCCTTGGCGGCCTCGATGGCGGCGTTCAGGGAGAGCAGGTTGGTCTGGTTGGCGATCTCGGTGATGACCGTGAGGATGCTGCCGATCTGCTTGGAGTTCTCGTTGATGGCCTGCATGCCCGTAATGGCACTGCCCACGGCGGTGTCGCCCCGGGTGCCGGCCTCCTGGGCCTGTTCGAAGACCTGGAGGGCCCCCGCCACACTGGCATTCACCACCTTGGAGGCGCCGGCGATGCCCTGGACGCTGCTGGTGGTGGTGGCCACGCTGGCCTTCTGCTTTTCGGCCGCCAGGGCGATGCTCTGGGCGGTGCTGTGCATCTCCGTCATGCCCGAGGACATCTGCAAGGAACCGGAGGCCAGGTTCGTGGAGATGGCCATCACCTGCTGGATGATCTGCTGGATGTTTTCCACGAAGCGGTTGAAGTGGCTGGCCAGGCCCGCGATCTCGTCCCTGCCGTGAACCTCCAGTCGGGCCGTGAGGTCCCCCTCGCCTTCGGAGATGTCCCGCATGCGCTGCTGGATGTTCTCCAGCGGCGTGACCAGCGTGTTGCCCAGGAAGTGGGCGTAACCGAAGCCGACGGCGAGCAGGGCCACGGCGAGCAGGACCATCCCCAGGAAGGCACCCCGCTGGCTGCCGCGCAGGCGGTCGCGGTTGACGATCAGCAGCAGGAAGGACTGCTTCGGCGCGCCTTCGGCCTTGACTAGGCGGCCCACGAGCAGGTAGCCGTCCTTCTCCAGGAACAGGTGGGTCCTGGCCAGGTCCTTGCCTGCGGCCCCCTTCATGAAGGCCTCCGCGAAGGGGGCCAGGTCCAGCTGGCTCTCCTTGGTGGCCAGGACATTGGGCACTCCGGTGGTGAGGCTCGGGGAGACGAGGACAGCCTGGGTGATGTCCGTGTCTTCCTTGAGGCCGTCCAGGGCCCGCGCGATGAGCTCCAGGGAGTTTGCCTGCACCCCGGGCTGAAGGTTGTCGGAGACCAGGGCGGCGAGGGCGCCGGCCTTCAGGTAGAGGCCGTCGTTGAGGGCCGAGTTGAGCCGCCACAGGGAGAAGGCGGTCGAGGCGGTGCCGAGCAGGGCGGTCAGGGCGAGGATCGAATAGAGGAGCTTCTTGCGGATGCTCAGGTTCTTGAAGTATTCCATGGCCATCCCTTGGTTGGTTTCGCCCTGCATCGGGCCATGGCCTGGACGGGGTGAGTGCTGGCGTCTCGATCGGGGCATTGTCGAGATTTTTCCGGGAGAGGGACCTCCTTTCTCGACAAAAAGAGACCCCGCCGGGGCGGGGTCTCATGGGCGGGAGGATCCTAGGGGGGTCAGATCCTGAAGCGGGCCACGATGGCGTTCAGCTGCTCGGCCAGCTGGCTCAGCTCATCCACGGTGCGGGTGGACTCCTTAATGGTGGCGGCCATTTCCTCCATGGCCGCGGCGTTCTGCTCGGCGATGGAGGTGAGCTCACCCATGGCGGAGACGACGTACTGGCTGTCGTGGCTCTGGGCTTCGCTTTGGCCGCCGATGGTCTTCATGCGCTCGGCGGAGTCGGTGATCGCGCTCTGGATGCTGGCCAGGGCGTCACCGGCGGTGTTCACCATCTTGGTGCCGTCGGTGATGGCGCGGTTGGAGGTCTGGATCAGGGCCGTGATCTCCTTGGCGGCGGTGGCGCTGCGCTCGGCCAGCTTGCGGACTTCCTCGGCGACCACCGCGAAGCCCTTGCCGTGCTCCCCGGCCTTGGCGGCCTCGATGGCGGCATTCAGGGACAGCAGATTGGTCTGGTTGGCGATCTCGGTGATCACCGTGAGGATGTTGCCGATCTGCTTGGAGTTCTGGTTGATGGCCTGCATGCCCGTGATGGCGCTGCCCACGGCGGTGCCGCCCTTGCCGGCGGCCTGCTGGGCCTGCTCGAAG
>CAIRAS010000115.1 GCA_903876615.1 uncultured Holophagaceae bacterium | reverse complement strand
GGACTACAGCCCCACTGTGGACTGGGGTGTGGCCCTGGTGGTGCCGAGCTTCAACCGCTACCACGTCACCATCGCCGAGGGGGACACGGAGCCCTCCTTCTCCCGAGCCCGCGGCCTTGGGGATGTCCGGGTGCTGGGCCGCTACCAGGGCTTCACCGACGATCACTCCTTCGGCGTGCAGCTCGGCGTGAAGCTGCCCACGGGCGGCACGAAGCAGACCTTCAGCGCCGGGGCCCAGGCCGGGGAGGCCCTGGACCGCGGGCTGCAGCTGGGCACCGGCACCACGGACCTGCTCTTCGGGGTCTACGCCTTCGGCAGCCTCGGGGAGGACTGGGGCTGCTTCGGGCAGGTGCTGTTCCAGAAGCCCCTGGCAGAGAAGGACGGCTTCAAGCCCGGGGACGGCCTGAACGCCAACTTCGGCGTCCGCTACACCGGCTTCACCGGGGTCGTCCCCCACCTGCAGGTGAACGTGCGAGCCGAGCAGCGCGAGGCTGGTGTCAACGCCGATGTGGCCAACAGCGGCGCGACGCTGGCCTACCTCAGCCCCGGCGTCACCGTGGAGGTAAGCCGCGCCCTGCAGGTCTACGTCTTCGCCCAGGTGCCCCTGGCCCAGCGGGTGAACGGCCTGCAGCTCGAGCCCCGCTGGAGCGCATCCCTAGGGATGCACTGGAGCTTTTAGGCGCACCCCCTCAAGTGGGGCTCAGGCTACTTCGAAATCCATTTGCTTCAGATTTGCCGTTGGAAGGTGGGCCTTCGCCCCCCTCAGCTCAATGCCGACCGGCTGGCCCGCCGCGTTGAAGTCGATCACCAGGCCAGGCTGGACCTCCTCTGACTCGATGACAGCGCCCTCATCAAGGCGGATGTACAGCGCGTCTTCGGATTCGTGGTAGCTGATTCTCATGGCTGCACCTTGGAGGCCTTGCGATCAAAGAATACCGTGATGAGGCGGGCAGGGGCGGTCGAGGGATCGAATACGACCCGGAGAACCTGGTTCCCGTGATCGGGGATCCTCCCGAGCGCGTGCTGAAGGGAGGTGTCTAGGCGATCCGGCTCCACTGATGCCGGGTCAGCCAGGACGGCGGAAACCCAGGCAGGCGAAATGCCACGCTCTTTGAGCATTTCCAACGCGTGCGCCGTGGGAACCCATTCCATGCCGCCCATGATACCCCTTGGCTCCAGGATCCCGTTTCGGGGTTCGAAAACACGGGATTTCCTTGTAGAATCAAGGGTTCCGATGGAGTTTCGCCATGCCGTTCCAGCCCCTGACCCAGGAACCCGAGATCCAGCGCCGCTGGCTCGAGACCGGCGCCTTCCGCGCCAAGCGGGCCAGTGAGCTGCTGCCCGGCTCCAAGACCTTTTACATGCTGGTGATGCTGCCCTACCCCAGCGGCCGCATCCACATGGGCCATGTGCGCAACTACACCCTGGGCGATGTTACGGCCCGCTTCCGCCGCATGCGCGGCTATGAGGTCATGCACCCCCTGGGCTGGGACAGCTTCGGCCTGCCCGCGGAGAATGCCGCCATCAAGAACGGCATCCACCCCGCCATCTGGACCCGGGCCAACATCGAGGAGATGAAGGGCCAGATCCAGAAGCTGGGCATCAGCTACGACTGGGAACGCGAGGTCGCCAGCTTCCAGGACGACTACTACCGGTGGAACCAGTGGCTGTTCCTGAAGATGTGGGAGCGCGGCGATGTGTTCCGCGCCAACCGCACCGTGAACTGGTGCGAGGCCCTGGGAACGGTGCTGGCCAACGAGCAGGTGGTGGACGGCAAGGACGAGCGCACAGGCCACCCCGTGACCCAGAAGCCCCTGGAGCAGTACTTCTTCCAGACCACCAAGTACGCCGACGAGCTGCTGGCCTGCCTGGACGGGCTGGACTGGCCCGAAAATGTGAAGACCATGCAGCGCCACTGGATCGGCCGCTCCGAGGGGGCCCGCATGGCCTTCGACCTGGACACGGGCGAGCAGGTGGAGGTGTTCACCACCCGCCTGGACACCCTCTGCGGCGTCACCTTCATGGCCCTCAGCACCGAGCACCCGGTCATCGAGCAGGCCGCAGCGTCCGATCCCGGCCTGAAGGCCTTCTGCGACCAGGTGGCTGCCCTGAGTCGCGAGGAGCGCCTCACCAGCGACGAGAAGCTGGGGCACCGCTCGGCGGTATCGGCCATCCACCCCTTCACCGGCGAGAGGGTGCCGGTCTTCGCCGCCAACTACGTGCTCATGGACTACGGCACCGGAGCGGTCATGGGCGTGCCCGCCCACGATGAGCGCGACTTCGAGTTCGCCCAGAAGTACGGCCTGGCCATTCCCAAGGTCATCGAGTCCGAGTCCGCCTGGGACCTGGGCGTCCTGGTAAACAGCGGCGAGTTCACGGGCATGAAGAGCGAAGAGGCCGTCACCGCCATGATCGCCAAGCTGGGCGACCGCGCCGAGCGCACCACCACCTACAAGCTCAAGGACTGGGGCCTCAGCCGCCAGCGCTACTGGGGCACCCCCATCCCCACCGTGCACTGTGACGCCTGCGGCGTGGTCCCCGAGAAGCCCGAGAACCTGCCCGTGCGCCTGCCCGAGGATGTGGCCTTCCACGGCGTCGGGCCCTCGCCGCTGACCACCTCCCGTGCCTTCCTGGACTGCGCCTGCCCGGCCTGCGGCAAGCCTGCCCGGCGTGAAACCGACACCATGGATACCTTCGTGGACAGCAGCTGGTACTGGCTGCGCTACCTCGATCCCAAGAACACGGAGCTGCCCTTCGCCAAGGTTGAGTGCGACGCCTGGAGTCCCGTGGACCTCTATGTGGGCGGCATCGAGCACGCCACCATGCACCTCATCTATGCCCGCTACTTCTACAAGGTGCTGCGCGACCTGGGCCTGGCCAGCGGCCCCGAGCCCTTCAAGAAGCTCATCTGCCAGGGCATGGTGCTGAAGGACGGCTCGAAGATGAGCAAGTCCAAGGGCAACATCGTGGACCCGGATGCGGTGATCTCGAAGTACGGCGCGGATGCGCTGCGCCTCTTCATGATCTTTGCGGCGCCCATCGAGAAGGAGATCGACTGGACGGGCTTCGAGGGCATCGAGGGCGCCACCCGCTTCCTCAAGCGCATCAGCCGCATGGTGGATGATCATCGGAACACCGCGGAGCCTCTGCCCGCCAAGGAGCAGCTCAGCGCCGAAGAAAAGACCCTGCTCATCAAGCTCAACCAGACCATCGCCCGCCTCACGGACGACCTGGAGCGGCGCTATCAGTTCAACACCGTGGTCTCGGGCCTCATGGAGCTGTCCAACGCGCTCGCCGATCTGCCCGCCGAGGCGCCCCATCGCGGGGCCGTGCTGCAGGTCGCGCTGGAGGCCTTCGTGCGCATGATGTCGCCCGTGGCTCCGCACGTGGCGGAGCAGCTCTGGTCCCAGCTCGGCCAGGCGGGTCTCTGCATGCAGGCCACCTGGCCCGAGGCCGAGGCCGCCTACCTCCAGGCCGATGAGGTGCTGGTGGTGGTGCAGGTGAACGGCAAGGTCCGGGGCCGGGTCACCGTGCCCGCCTCCGCCACCGAAGAAGACCGCCGCGCCGCCGCCCTGGCCTGCCCCGAAGCCCAGTCCCACCTGGCCGGCAAAGAGATCCTCAAGGTCGTCCTGCCCCCCGGCGGCAAGCTGGTGAGCATCGTCGTCAAAGGTTGAGCCCATGGGCACCGAAACGGAACCCGCCTTCGAACACGACCCTCTGACTGAGGCTGTGATCGGCTGTGTGTTTCATGTCGCCAATGGGCTGGGCGTCAGGTTCCTCGAGAAGGTCTGCGAGAATGCCTTGGCTAATGCGCTCCGAAGGGCAGGCCTGGAGGTGCAACAGCAGGTCCATGTCGCGGTTCACTTCGAGGGCCAGAACGTCGGAGATTACATCGGCGACATCGTGGTCGAGGGAAGGCTGCTGCTGGAGCTGAAAGCCTGCGCGACACTGGAGCCAGCCCACACGGCCCAGTGCCTGAACTACCTGAAGGCCACCGGAATTCCAACCTGCTTGCTCATCAACTTCGGAACGCCGAAACCCCAGATCAAGCGGCTGTCGCGATGAACGGTACTAATGTAGCGCCACCGAAAAAGCAGAATGAAAAGGCAAAAGCTTTTCTTGAACCACCGATGAACACCGATGAACACCGATTAACTGCTGATAAGAACAAAAGCTATAAGGATAAAAATTTTGCATTTTTTATCATGCTTTTATCGGTGTTCATCGGTGTTCATCGGTGGCTAAAAATTCTTTTCAG
>CAIRAS010000114.1 GCA_903876615.1 uncultured Holophagaceae bacterium | reverse complement strand
CCCATCCGAGCCGAGAGCGGGAACTGGATGGCGATGCTCTGACGGGTCAGAAAAAACGCTGCAAGGCAGCGTTTTTTCTGGGGACCCGTCGAGCAGAGCATAGTCTCCCCGCGGCACCCACTCCCCGGCGCGGCCACGCTGCAAGGCAGCGTTTTTTCTGGGGACCCGTCGAGCAGAGCATAGTCTCCCCGCGGCACCCACTCCCCGGCGCGGCCACGCTGCGAGGCAGCGTCTTTTCTGGGCACCCGTCGAGCAGAGCATAGTCTCTGGGTGGGCAGACTCTCCTGACAGTCTAGTAATTCAGAAAGAAAGGGCGCCTCAGGGCGCCCTTTCTTTCTCTGGAAACCGATAGATATCCGCAAAACCCTTCCCTAGGCAATCGCCTGTCGAATATCGGACAGGAGGCGCTTGAGCTCCAGTTCGGACAGCTGAAGAGGGACCTGCTGCTTGACTTCATCCTTGCGGTAGAAGGCGATCCGCTTCACGACGATCTTGTTCTTCCCGATGCTGATCTCATTGAACTGGATCTGGGTGTCGTCCTGGTAGGGGGGCAGGCTGCGGAGCTGGATATACATCCCCCGCCGGTCGTGGTCCACGATCTCCAGGCGCTCTTTGAGGTAGTTCACCTGCTCGGAGAGCTTTTCCGCCTTGTTCTTGAGCTTGGCGAAGCTGAGCTTCTTGGGGATGTTCCGCTCGAGCACCATCTCGCCCAGCTGCACGCCACCCTCGCCCCGGCGGAGGAAGCCATCCACGGTGCCGTCCAGCTCGAGATCGGTCTGATGAAAGATCTCGTAGCCCTGGAATTCGCCGGGAAGGACCGAATCGTCGTAGCGCTTGGCCTTGCGGGAAAGCTTCATGGACCACCTCAGAAGGACTTCCCTCCCTCAGAGCCAGACTCGTGCCAGGAAATTTCTACCGCGACCCTTTCGGCCCAGGCCTTGAATTGTCAAGACTTCCCTACACATACGACCCTGCGGGACCTGCCTAGAGGATGGGCTGGGGCCCCAGGGGGTGTCCACATGTGGCCAAGCAAAGACGGGCCTGATCAGTTTTCGACAGGCCCCACCTTGGGCCAGCGAACCCGGTAGATCATGCGGTCCAGGGCCCGGCTGTAGGGACTCCAGGAGCCGCCCCCATTCTCTTCGGCCACCGCGCGGAACATCACTTCCAGCTTCCCGTCCAGGTCATCCAGGTAGTGGACCAGCAGGGCCTCGGGTGTCTTCGGCAGCACGGGGGAGCCGAACTCCAGGCGACCATGGTGACTCAGGACGATGTGCAGGATCTGCAGCCGCAGCCCCTCGGGAAACCCGGGGATCCTGCCCACCGCCCGGCTGATCCACTCGGCCTCCAGGGAGATATGACCCAGCAGGTTGCCCGCGTCGGTGTAGCCGATGCTGCGCTGGTAGCTGAGCTCGGCCGTCTTGCCCACGTCGTGGAGCAGGGCCCCGGCCAGGACCAGGTCCCGATTGAGCAGCGGATAGTGGGTGCAGGCCCGCTCCGCCATGCCAAGGACCGAGAGGCTGTGTTCGAGCAGCCCGCCCAGATAGGCGTGGTGCATGGACTTGGCAGCGGGGGCCAGGGCGAAGGCAGCCCTCAGCTCGGCGTCGTCCACGAACAGGGCCGTCAGGAGACCACGGATCCAGGGATCCAGGATGGAAGCCAGGCAGGCGTCCAGCTCGGCCAGCATCTCCGGCACGGGTCGCGCGCTCACGGGGAAGAAGGCTGAGAAGTCGCCGACCTCGGCATCCGGTGCAAAGCGGATCTTGTCCACCCGGAGCTGCAGCCGGCCGTTGAAGCTGGTCACCGAACCCTTCACCCGGACAAAGGCGTCGGCGCGGATGGCTTCCATGTCGCCCTCCACGGCCCGCAGGTCCCAGAGGAAACCCTTGAGGTCGCCAGAGGCATCCGCCAGCTTCAGCTCGAGGTACTCGGTGCCCTTGACGCTGACCTTGTAGGTGGCCTCCTGGGCCAGAAGAAAGCCCTGGAAGGCATCGCCCTCCTTGAGGGTTCGGATCACAGGCTGGTCGGACATCGAATCTCCATGCACCCCGCCACGATACGGCCGGCGACACGACAGTGGCTGTCGAGCGGGGTCTAGTGGTTGCGGGGGACCTTGGGCGGCGGGGCGAAGGGATCCTCGTCTCCGTAGCCGAGCTCCATGGGAATCCGCTTGTCTTCGAGCACCTCAAAGATCGACCACTGGTCGGCCTTCTTCGTGTTGCCTTCAGGAAGGGACAGCACCCGGACCTTCAGCTGCCGGTTGTAGAGCGGAAACTCCAGCTCGTCCTGGGGGTTCACGTCCTGGCTCGCCTTGCGGGGTACGCCGTTGATCCGCACCATCCCCTCGTCGCAGAGCTGGTTGGCCAGTTCGCGACGCTTGATCAGCAGGCTCTTCTTGAGGAAGGCATCGAGTCGCATGCCATCACCCCTTGAGGATCTCGTCCTTGGGTACCAGGTAGCGGATGTTGGCGCGCATGCGCAGGCTTGCCAGGAACTGCTCGATGGCGTTCTGGGCCTTCGGCTCCTGGAGCTTTTCCATGATCTTGACCTTCACTTCCGCGAAGGACTTCACGGGGGCGTCCTCCAGGGCGAGCAGCTGGATCAAGTAGAGGTCCTTGTCCGTCTCGAGGGGTTCGGAGACCTGCTCGGGCTTGAGCTTGACCGCCGCGTCCTCGATGCTGGCGCGCAGGAAGCCCTTGTTCATCCAGCCCAGGTCGCCGCCGGTGGCCTTGCTGGGGCTGGTGGAGTGGAGGCGGGCCAGCTCCTCGAAGGTCTTCCCGGCCTTCAACTCCGCCTGGATCGTCCCCAGCTGCTTGCGGGACTCGGCCTGCTCTGCAGCCGTGGCACCCTTGGCCAGGACCAGCTCCCGGATCCGGAAGCGGCTCGGCATGCGGTACTCGTCCTTGTGGTCTTCGTAGTAGGCGCGCAGCTCGTTGTCCTCCACGGCCACCTTGGAGTAGACCTCCCGCTGGAGGACGAACTGCTGGACCGCCTGCTGCTTCTGGCGCTTCATGAACTCGGGCAGCCCGATGCCGAGGCTGGACTTGAGGGCCCGCTCCAGGTCCGCATCCGTGGCGAAGTTGTTCTCCTTCTTGATGCCGTCGATGGAAGAACGCACATAATCCTCGGTGACGGGTGAGCCCAGTTCAGCGCCCTTGTCCTCCAGCAGGAAGGCGTCCACGAGGCCCTGCAGCGTCTTATCCCGGGCATCCTTCAGCTTCTCGTCCAGCTCCTTGCCGGCGAACTGCCGGTAGAGGGCCGCGTTCTGCTGCTCCACCGACTGGGTGAGGGTGCGCCGGGTGATGATGTGCTTGTTGACGACGACCAGGATCTCGTCCCGGACCTCGGCCTTCGGTTCGGCCGTGGCCTCGGGCTTGGTGTCGGCCACCAGGACCGGAACCGCCAGCAGCAGGGCGAGGAGGGGTGCGAAGAGCCTCACTTGGCACCTGCCTTGGCGGGCTCAGCAGGCTTCGGCGCCTCGGGCTTGACCAGCTCGAAGGGGATCTCCTTCCGGAGGCCGTCCATCAGCTCATTCCAGACCTGCACCTGACGCTCCTGGTGGGCCTGCTTCTCCGCGGCCTCCTTGGCCTCCTCGAAGGGCACCTGCCGGCCGGGCTTCCGACCCTCGACCTTCATCAGGTGGTAGCCGAACTGGGTCTTCACCGGGGCGCCGACCTTGCCGATGGGCTGGGTGCGGGCAGCGGCGCCGAACTCCGGGACCCAGGCGGAGGCATCGGCATCCGCGTAGAGGCCGCCATTATCCTTGCTACCGGGATCGTCGCTGTACTTCTTCGCCAGCGCCTCGAACTTGCCGCCCTTCTTCAGCTCAGCCTGGATCTTGGCGACGCGGGCCTTGGCCTCGGCATCACTGAGGCCCGGCTGGTCCTCACCCTTCTTCACGGACACCAGGATGTGGCGCACGCTGACGAGCTCCGGCTGCTTGAAGCGGTCCGGGTGGGCGGCGTAGTAAGCCTTTACCTCCGCCTCGCCCACAGCCAGCTTCTTCTGCAGACCAGGGCCTTCCTTGGTGAGGAACTCCCGAGCCAGGAGGTCATCCTTGGCCCGCGCCAGAGCCAGCTTGTAGCCCGGGGTCTGGTCCAGCTCCAGCAGCTTGCCCTTGGCGGCCAGCAGCTTGCTTTCGGCCATGCGCCGCACGAACTCTTCCTTGCCACCCTGGACCATGAGGACCTGCATCTGCTCCTGCTGGCCCAGCAGCCGGAAGGCGGACTGGAAGTCAGCCTCGGTGATGGCTTCGCCGCCCACCCGGGCAAGCACCACCTCCTCGGGCTTGGGGGCCGGAGCAGGGGCCGGAGCGGGGGCCGGGGCCTGGGCCTGGACGGGGGCGGGCGCCGGGGTCGGCACCTTGGCGGGTTCCTGGGCGGTGAGGCCGAGGGCGATCAAGGAGAGGAGGGAGGCACGGAGCATGGGTGTCCTTGGGTGCAGGGGGGCGCTAGCGGCGCCGTCCGCCGAGAAGGTTCATCAGGGAGATGAAGATGTTGTAGAGGCTGACGAAGAGCGCCAGGGCGAAGCCTGCGGGGTCACCCAGGTCGTCGGTGCGTAGCATGGCGGAAGTGTCCCACAGCAGCTTGGCGGAGCAGGCGATGACCGCCACGCCGCTGATGATCATGCTGAGGGCCTCAAGGTGGAAGATCGCCGCCGCGAGGCTGCCGAAGAACATCACGGCGATGCCGACGATGACGAAGTTCCGCAGGAAGCTGAAGTCCTTCTTGGAGACGAAGGCGGTGGTCGTGAGGGTCAGGAAGACCACGCCGGTGAGGCCGAAGGCCGTGAAGACGGGCGTGAAGCCCGCCCCCTGGGCGATCACCAGGGCCACGATGCCGGCGATGACGCCCGAGACATAGGTGAAGAGGCCAAAGGCGACGCGGTTCAGGGGCTTCCGGCGGCTCACCGAGGAGGCGAACATCAGGGTCCCGAACTGGATCCCGAAGAGCACCCACCCCAGGAAGCGGCCCGCCACGGGCACCAGGGCTGCCGCCACCAGGGGAGCGCTCAGGGCGCCCAGGGCCGCCACACCGAAGCCACCCATGAGCCAGAGGTAGACACTTCGGACAAAATCAATACGGGACTGCGCCCCGGTCGAGGCTCCCTGCCATGACTGCTGATAATCCATGCAAAGCTCCAAGAGGGACCCACGAGTGGATCCCCCTTAGATCCTAACATTCCCCCCCGCCTTAGATCTGCGGCGACCAGCCCCGAGGTTCCGTGATTTCTTTTGCCTGGCAGAACCGCCTTCAGAACCAAGCCGATGAGCGCCGGGCCCTGGGCCGGGCCAGGGCCATCCTGCCCCCCGGCGGTCTCGATTTCTGCTCCAACGACTACCTGGGGCTGCGCTGCGACCCCCGCCTGGCCGAGGCCGCCGGCGCCGCCGCCCGGTCCTTCGGGGCCGGCGCCGGGGCCGCCCGGCTGCTCCGGGGCGACTGCCCCCTCCACCAGGAGCTGGAAGCCACCCTGGCCCAGTGGAAGGGCACCGAGGCCTGCCTCCTCTTCAACACCGGGTTCCAGGCCAACGCCACCCTCATCCCCGCCCTGTTGGGCCGGGGGGATGCGGTCTTCTCCGATGCCCTGAACCACGCCTCCCTGGTGGATGGCTGTCGCCTGGCCCGATCCGGCGGGGCCCGGGTCGGCATCTTCCGGCACCGGGACACCGGCGACCTGGACGGCCAGCTGGTGGCCTGGCGGGCCGAGGCCCCCGCCGAGGCCGTGGCGCTGGTGGCCACGGACGCGGTGTTCAGCATGGACGGGGACGCCGCCGACCTGCCCGCTCTCATCGAGGTCTGTGACCGCCACGGAGCCCTGCTCCTGATTGATGAAGCCCACGCCACGGGCCTGCTGGGCAGCGACGGCGCCGGACTGGCCCAGTTCCAGGGTGTCCATGGCCGAGTGCCCCTGGTCATGGGCACCCTCGGCAAGGGCATCGGCGCCTTCGGGGCCTTCGTCTGCTGCCCGGAGGTCCTCCGGGAGCACCTGCTGAACACCGCCCGGGGCTTCATCTTCTCCACGGCCCTGCCCCCGCCGGTGCTGGGCGCGGCCCTGGAGGGCATCCGCCTTGCCCGCGCGGAGCCCTGGCGCCGGGAGCGGGCCCTGGCCCTGGCCGGGCGCCTGCGCCAGGCCCTCGGCCAGCCGGACCAGCCCTCGGCCATCGTCCCCGTCCCCATCGGCCCGGATGCCGAGGCCGTCTGCATCGCCCGGACCCTCCAGGAACGGGGCTTCGACGTGCGCGCCGTGCGCCCCCCCACGGTGCCCGCCGGCACCGCCCGCCTGCGGATCACCACCGGGGCCCACCTGGGCGATGCGGCGGTGGCCACCCTGATCGACGCCCTGGCCGAGTGCCTGCCTTCAGCGGGCAACAATACTTGACCCAAAAAGCAACAATACGTAACCTCGGCCCGGGAGCCCCCTCTTGAAGCAGACCCAAGGAGAAAAGTCCGAACGCAGCCGGAATGGGATTCTGGAGGCGGCCCTGAACCTGTTCTCGCACCAGGGCTACCGCGGCACCAGCATCCGGGAGATCGCGGAGGCAGCGGGCCTCTCCACGGGCAACGTCTACCACCACTTCCCGGACAAAGAAGCCCTGTTCAGGACCCTCCTTGATCAGTACTGGGCCGCCATCGACCAGCCGGACTTCCCCTTCAACCGGGCTCTGGCAGCAGGCGCCTTCCCCGATGACCTGGACGCCCTGGCCTTGGCGGCGGAGGAAAGCGTCCGGGACTACCGCCGCCACGTGGCCCTCATCTACGTGGACGTGGTCGAGTTCGACGGCACCCACATCCGGAAGTTCTACTCCGGGATGGCCGAGCGCTTCGCCACCTTCCTGAAGGCCCGCTTCCCCGGCGACAGCCTCAGGGATCGGCTCGTACCCGGCACCGACCCGACCTTGGCCCTCATGCTGGCGAGCCGGATCTTCCTGCAGTACTTTGCCGTGGAGATGCTGTTCGGCGTCCCCGACCAGCTCGGCCATGAGACGCCCATGGCGATCCGGGAGATCTCGAAAATCCTGCAGCGTGGGCTCTTCAAACCGACTGCCACAGAAACCGAGAAATGATTTAAATTGCTCATTTTCAATAAAAAGCATTTTTGATATAGGACTCGATTTTCAGCTTGACAGGGCTCGCGGGAAGCGGACAATTCTTAAAACATACCAACCGTTCGTTTTCCAGTCACCCTTGCCCGACCGATGTCTCCACCCCTCACGAGGACCCGATGAACCGATTCGCCAGCATCGTCTCCACCGGCATGTATCTCCCCGAAATCAAAGTCTCCAACGATGTGCTGAGGCAGCGCTTCGCCCACCTGCCGGACTTCATCGACAAGATGGAGGAGTCCTCAGGCATCCGCTGCCGCTGGCACGCGCCGGAGGACTGGGCCACCTCAGACCTCGCGTTGCCCGCCGCCAAGCAGGCCCTGGAGCGCGCGGGGCTGAAACCCGAGGACGTGGACCTGATCATCCTCGGCACCGACTCCCCGGACTACATCACCCCCGCCACCTCCGTGGTGCTTCAGTACAAGCTGGGCGCGGTGAACGCAGGCACCTTCGACGTGGGCTGCGCCTGCGCCTCCTTCCCCACGGCCCTGGCCTCGGGCGCGGGCTGGATCGCCACCAATCCCAACATCAAGGTCGTGCTCGTCGTGGGTGTCTACCTGATGCACAAGCTGGCCCAGATCGATGACCCGATGACCTTCTTCTACGGCGACGGCGCCGGCGCGGCGGTCCT
>CAIRAS010000113.1 GCA_903876615.1 uncultured Holophagaceae bacterium | reverse complement strand
GCTCAGGCCGTTCAGGTCCTTCACCACGCGGTTGTAGTCCATGATCTTGAGCTGGTCGGGGGGGAACACCACGGCCATGAAGCTCTCGTAGGGCTCGTCGCCGGTGCCCGGGCCCTCGGCGGCGCGGCGGGCCTGGCCAGAGCGGATGGCGGCGGCGGTGCGGTGGTGGCCGTCGGCGATGTAGAGGGCAGGCACGCCGTTGAAGAGGTGGACCAGCTCGTAGACCACGGTCTCGCCCGAGACCACCCACACGGTGTGGCCGATGCCGTCGGGCGTCACGAAGTCATACATCGGAATCTGCTTCCGGATGTCGTTCACGATGTGGTCGATGTAGGGCACGGCCTTGTAGGCGAGGAAGACGGGCTCGGCGTTGGCGGCCTGCTCGGTGACGTGGCGGGTGCGGTCGTCCTCCTTGTCCTTGCGGGTGAACTCGTGCCGCTTGATGAGGCCGTTCTCGTACTCCTCCACCGAACAGAGGCCCACCAGCACCGCCTGCACATGGTCGCCCATGCGCTGCTGGTAGATGTAGAGGCAGGGCGTGTTCTCCTTGAACAGGGTGCCTTTCTCGATGAGCCCGCGCAGGTTGGCCACGCCCTTGGCATAGACCTCATCGGCGTGGATGTCGGTGCCGGCGGGCAGGTCGATCTCGGGGCGGCCCACGTGCAGGAAGGAGTGGGGGTTGCCCTTGGCCAGCTCCGCGGCCTCCTGGGTGTTCACCACGTCATAGGGAACGGCGGCGACCTGGGCGGCGAGCTCGGGCCGGGGACGGTGGGCGCAGAAGGGCTTCAGCTGGGACATGGGAACCTACCATCAGAAGGGGCCCCCGCGGGGCCACACAGGCGCCATTATTCCCCCATGGGTGCCCTTTGGCGGCACGAAGTCGGATGTTTTTGACGAAAGTCCCAAACTCCGACGATTTCTGGGCCAGAGCGTCAAGCCCTGGGTGGCTTAGCCCTCGCCAAACTCCCGGTCCCTATGGTCGGTGAGCATCGCGGCGTTCATGAGCAGCTCGGTCAGGGGCAGGTCCATGGTCTGCTCCACCCGGCAGGTCTCCACGAACTCGATGTCCGGTCGGTTCCAGCTGAGGATTTGATAGGCGGCGGGCAGGCCTTCCTCGGCCTGGAAGCCAGCGTGGATCAGCTCGCCGTTCTTGAGGTAGAGCAGCCCCATGCCCGCGTCCGACTTGACCGTGAGGGTGCAGGACTTCTTCTCCCAGTTGAGCAGCTGGAGGATGCTGTTCAGGCCGATGCCGCGGATCAGGCCCGTGGGCTCGAAGTGGGAAGCGGTCCGGATGGCGTCCATGAGGATGGTCAGCCGTGGGGGTTTCGTGAGGATGCGGATGGCTCCCAGCTGCAGCGGGGTGTTGAGGTGCTGGCTCTCGTCCAGCCCGGTCATGACGATGATGGGGATCTGCGGGAAGAAGCGGCTCGCCTTGGCGATGAGGTTGAAGCCGTCCATGACGGGCATGTTGAGGTCCGTGACCAGGACGTGGACCGCCTCCTGGCGCAGGATCTCCATGGCCTGGCCACCATCCTGGGCCAGGAGAATCTTGAAGCCCTGCAGCCCTTTGAGCCCGGCGCGATAGAGGCTCAGGGTGGCCCGGTCATCCTCCACGACCAGCAAGGTCTTGCTGGACCCTTCGGGGGGGAGCAGGGATCGGATGTGACTAGATATGTTCATGGACTAAGCTCATCGGCTGCGCTCAGGGTAACTCTTTAGCGCTCGTCGCCCTTAGGAATTTTCCGGTCTGGTTTTGGCTCCTTGGCCAGGATGGCCAGGGCTTCGGCCGAATCTCCGGGATTCCGGGCCTCCCAGGCCACCACCCAGGGGGGCAGCTCGGCGTCCTCGTAGTCCCGCAGCTTCCGGTGCCAGCTCACCAGGGACTGCACCATGGCCTCATGGATGTTCTCGGCTCGGGGCGCGATGTGGCCTTCCCAGATGGGTTCGTGGAAATACTTCAGCAGGGTGGCTTCGGCGGGCTTGCCCCAGACGGCATAGGTGCGGTCCAGGGGACCGCCCACAGGCTTCTGGTTCAGGTTCTCGCCATAGAGATAGAAGAAGACCGCGTCTCCGTCGCTCCAGTGCCGCAGCACGCCGAAGGCCCCCTTCAGCAAGTGGTTCTGCAGGGCCAGGTCCAGGGGCTTCTCGGTGCGGAAGTCCCAGGGCCCCACATGGGCGTGGGCCACGGAGGGGTAGCCCACCTCGGTGATCATCACGGGGCGCTGGAACCGGGCCGTGAGGGTGCGGGCCTTGTAGACCACCCACCACCAGGCGTCCCGCACCTGCTCGTCGCTGGGGTACTCGTCGTACTTGGCGATGGGGTCGTAGGTGTTGATGCCGATCACATCCAGGCAGTCGCCGAAGGTGAAGGTGTCGTGGCTGTCGAAGTTCACGCTATAGACCAGCTTGCCCTGGTAGACCTGACGCACCGCGGCCGCCAGGCGCCGCCACTGGTCCGGATAGGCCTGGGCGGAGGCCATCTCGGTCCCGAGGCTGAACCACTCGACCCCGCCCGCCTGGGCCAGGGTGGCCAGCCGCACGTTGAAGGCGGTGTAGTTCCGCCACCAGAGGTCCCAGTCGTTCGGCGAGATGTTGCCCCGCCACCACTCGGCATTCTCGGCTTCGTCCCGCATGTTGAGGGTCGGGAAGAACATCATCCGCAGGCCCCGGGCCTTGGCCTGCTGGAAGGTCAGGACCAGGGCGGCCTCCGACGGGCTGGAGGTGGGGTGGCGGCGGATCTCGTTGCTGTGGCCCGCGTCCATGCGGTAGATGGCCTGCAGGCTCACGCAGGTGGCGCCGGTCTTGGCGATGCGGTCCAGCTCCGCGCCGTAGTCGTAGTCCGGCAGGCCCGCGTAGAGCCCCAGGACCATGCCCCGGGGCTGGGGCACCAGGGCCCGGCGCTGGGCCCGCCGCACGAATGCCAGGGTGAGCGGGAGGGCCAGGATGGTGATAAGGACGAGGATGCGACGGGGCATGGGAAGGGCTCCAATCTTCAGCCTAGCGGCTGAAGATTGGAGATAGGTAACGCTTTCCTTATCTCGTGAACCGCAGGTTCACGAGCGTTCCGCGGGCTCGGTGCGTTCGACCCGAATCTGCACGACCCGCGTCCCCTCCATGCGCAGCACGGTGAGGCGGGCGCCTTCCACCTCGACGGACTCCTGGGCCTTGGGGATCCGCCCCAGGCGGGCCATGACCAGGCCAGCGACGGTGTCGAAGCCGTCCCGTTCCCACTCGACGCCCAGGATCCCCGTCACATCCTCCACATGGGTCTGGCCCGAGACCAGCCAGATGCCGGGCGCCTGCTCCACCAGGCCGGCGGGGGCCTCGTGCTCGTCCTGGATCTCGCCAAAGACCTCCTCCAGCAGGTCCTCCAGGGTCACCAGCCCAGAGACGCCGCCGAACTCATCAACCACCAGGGCCAGCTGGGTGCGGGCCCGCTGCAGGTCCCGCAGCAGGTCGGCCACGGGCTTGCTCTCGGGCACGAAGTGGGGGGGCTTCATGAGGGAGCCCAAGGGCGGCTTGGCGCCGTCCGGCAGCTGCATCAGGTCCTTGACCAGCAGCACTCCGCGCACCTGGTCGATGGTGCCCTCGTAGACCGGCAGGCGGGAGTGGCGGCTGGTGGTGAAGGCGGCCCAGGCCTCCAGGACCGTGGCCTCCAGGGGCAGGGCGATGATGCGGGTGCGGGGCGTCATAACCTCGCGCACCACGGTGTCGCCGAAGCTGACCACGTTGCGGATGAGTTCCCGGTCCTCGGCCTCGAGGATGCCCTCGGCCTCGCCCTCTTCCAGCAGCGCGGTGACAGCCTCGTCGGTGGGTTCCTCCTCCTCGACATCGCGGGCCTTGTCCTCGGCCTGCTGTCGCGCGATGCGCCGCGCCACCGGGTCCACCAGCAGGGCCAGGGCCGCCATGGCCGGGGCGAAGAGGGGGAACAGGCGCTGCAGCCAGAGGCTTGGGTCCCGGGCGGCGAGCATGGCCGGGAGCAGCAGGTCCAGCAGCCAGAGGGAGGCCAGCAGGAGCACCGCGAAGGTCCAGCCCCCGCCGGGGAAGGTCCTGGCCAGGGGCCAGGCCAGGGCGGCCAGGGCCAGCAGGAGGGCCTGGTTCCAGAGCCGGAGGGCCATGCCCATGGACCGGGGATGGGCCAGCAGGGCCGCCAGCCGGGGGTCCAGGATGGCTTCTTCCTCCAGCAGCCGACGCCTCTGGAGCGAGGGCAGGGTATGGAAGGCCGTCAGCAGGATGGCCATGGCGCATCGATAGAGCAGCACCGCCAGAACGGCGAAGAGGAGCCAGGTGGGGGTGGGACTTATTGCGGGATCAGCCATGATCCGATCAATGTTACCGCGAATCCCTTCGGGACTGGATGAGGCGGGTGACTTCAGCGCGGGCCTCGGGACTGAGCTGCACCTTGCGGAGCTCGGCTTCGCGGAAATACTCCTCCGGATTCCGGCACAGGCCATCCGGCGTGGCGGGCAGTCCCTTGCGGGCCCGGGCGGCGTTCAGGAAGACGTAGGGCTCCTTGGCCAGCTCGGGGCTGCGCAGGAAGTGGCGGAAGGTATACCAGCCCCCGATGCAGAACCAGACGGCCATGACGCTCACGGCGTAGCGCTGGAGGCGTCGCATGAGAATGGGCGTCTCGCGCACATTGCGCCAGGCGTGGCAGGCCCAGAGGTTGATGGCGATGAGGGCCGCCGCCAGCAGCAGGGTGCCGGTCCAGCCCAGGGTGCCCCAGTCCCAGCCCGTGAGGCCCACGAAGAACGGGGTCAGCATCAGGCCGAAGATCATGTTGAGGTGCAGCATGTAGAGCAGCAGGCTCTCGTGGCTGGCGGCCACCACCAGGTTGGGACCGGGCCACCGGGGCCGCAGCTTCTCGATCACACCCAGGGCCGCACCGCCCATGAGGATCCAGCCCAGGCGGTTGAGGACGCTGGGGAGCGTGGTGTTGTGCAGGGTGGCGAGCTCGTTGTAGGTCCAGGCGCCCATGGGGCCCTTGAGCAGCCAGTTGCCGGGGGCGGTCTGAATCCAGGTGCCCTGCCACAGCCAGGCCTTCTGGTAGGTGGACCCGAAGAGCCAGCAGGCAAAGCCCAGGGCGGCCAGGCCGGCCAGCCACTTGGCTTCGCTCAGGCGGGCCAGTCCGTCCTCGCCGGCCTCGGTGCGGCCCCAGCGGTAGAGACCCCCCAGGAACGAGCCAAAGGCGGGAAAGGCCAGCCAGGGGAACAGTGGGAAGAGGGCCTGGAGGCCCCGGTCGGAGTTGCCGTTCAGGAGGCCCCGGATGGGCATCCACAAACCGTCGCCGACGCCGGTGGCCCAGACATAGGGGGCGACCAGGCTGACCACCACGGCCAGCAGCAGGGCCACCCAGGCGTAGACCCGGGGATGGCGGATGATGCGGGCCAGGGCCTGCAGGATCAGCAGGCTGAAGACGATGCACTGCAGCACGTCGATCTTGTAGATCTCCTTCTGCTTCTGCACCGTGGCGAGGACCGTCCAGTCAGCGAAGGTGAAGCCCGGCGCGTGGAGCGCGTAGGCGCAGAGCAGGATGAAGCCCAGCCGCTTGGCCGTGTCGGGCCAGAAGGGCCGTAGGGTGCCGTCGGCCTTGAAGGTGCTGAGGGCCAAGCTGAAGCCCGCGGCCATGGCGAAGCTGGGAGCCGGCAGGCCGTTCAGGAAGTTCAGCCACTCCGGCCGCAGGCCCGGCGTCAGCCACACGTTCACCGTGTGCGTCTGGATCATCACAATCACAGCCCAGCCGCGCAGCTGGTCGATCCAGTCGCAGCGCTTTGAGGGGGTCAGGTCGGTCCACATCGACAAGGCAGACTCCTACTGGGATTGGTTCCGCATCACGCTGTGCTGCTTGCCATAGAGGAAGTAGATGGCAAAGCCGAGGGCCAGCCAGGTGATGAGCCGCCACCAGTTGGCGACGGGCAGGGAGAACATGAGCATGAGGCAGGTGAGCACCCCCATGATGGGCACAAAGGGTACCCAGGGGCAACGGAAGGGGCGCACCGCTTCCGGGTGTTTCTTGCGCATGATCAGCACGGCGGCGCAGACGATGACGAAGGCCAGCAGGGTGCCGATGTTGGCCAGGTGCAGCAGGGCGTCGATGGGCAGGAAGCCCGCCAGGGCGCCCACGAAGCAGCCCACCAGGATGGTGGACTTCCAGGGGGTGCGGAACTTGGGATGCACGTCGCCAAAGGTGCCCTTGGGGAGCAGTCCGTCCCGGGCCATGGCCAGGAACACGCGGGGGCCGCTGAGCATCATGACCAGCAGCACCGAGGTGATGCCACTGACGCCGGCCGTGGCGATGAGGCCCTCGGCCCAGCCCATGCCCTTCTGCTTGAAGGCGGTGGACACGGGGGCATTGATGTCCAGCTGATCAAACCGGACCATGCCCGTGAGCACCGCCACCACGGCGATGTAGAGCACGGTGCAGACCAGCAGGGAGACGATGATGCCGATGGGCACGTCGCGCTGGGGGTTCTTGGCCTCCTCGGCGTGGGTGGAGACCGAGTCGAAGCCGATATAGGCGAAGAAGATGATGGCCGCGCCGGCCATGGTGCCGATGGGGGCGCCGCCGCCGTCCACCATGCCTGCCACCCGGTGCCCGAAGAAGCTGATGCCGGTCCAGCCGAAGGGTGCGAAGGGATGCCAGTTGCTGGTGTTGACGAAGAAGGCGCCCACGGCGATGACGAAGAGCACGGCGGCCACCTTGATGGCCACCATGACGCCGTTGAAGGTGGCGCTCTCCTGGATGCCCTTCACGAGGATGGCGGTGACGATGAGGACGATGATGAGGGCGGGCAGGTTCATCACGGCGCCCGTGGCGGCGAAGTGGCCCGTGGCCGGGTCGTATTTCCAGGGGGACTCGCTCAGCAGCTTGGGAATGTGGATGCCGATCTTGCTGACGGCGCTCTGGAAGTAGGCGGACCAGCCCGTGGCCACGGCCGCGCTGGAGACACCGTATTCGAGGATGAGGTCCCAGCCGATGATCCAGGCGAAGAGCTCCCCCAGGGTGGCGTAGGCGTAGGTGTAGGCCGAGCCCGCCACGGGCACCATGGCGGCGAATTCCGCGTAGCAGAGGGCGGCGAAGATGCAGGTGATGCCGGCGATGACGTAGGACAGCATCAGCGAGGGACCGGCGATGTTGTGGGCCGCCGCGCCCGTGGCCACGAAGATGCCCGCGCCGATGATGGCGCCGATGCCCAGGGCCGTGAGCTGCACGGGCCCCAGGACCCGGCGGAGGCGGTTCTCACCCTTGGCTTCTTCCAGAAGCATGGCCAGGGGCTTGCGGGCGAAGAGCTGAGAGACGGGGCGCGGGTCGGGCGACATGAACAAAACTCCAGACAATCCGGGGAAAAGGACCCGGAAAGGTGTTCCAGGGGGCGGGCGGGATTCCGGCGATGGTACCACCAGCTATGATTTCCCATGCTTCCGGTGGTAATCCATGGCGCTTTTTCCGGGGTGCGGGGTTCCCTGCTCCTGTGCCGGGGTTGCCTTGGCCCCGTGGGCGAGGGTGCGGAAGCGGGGCTCTGCGCCCGCTGCTGGCGCGGGTTGGTGCCTCTGGCCGAGGACCGCTGTCCGCGCTGCGCCCTGGTCCATGCGGACGGGGACTGCCCGGACGCCACCGCCTGGGAGCTGGGGGACGCCCTCTGGGACTACCACGGCGGGCGGCCTCCCCTGGGGGCGCTGCTGCTGCCGGGCCTCAAGGCCGGGGAGCGGGGCTGGCGCCGGGCGCTGCTGGAGCGTCTCGCGGCGGCGGCGCTGCCGGACTGGGCCGCCACCGTGGACCGGGTGACCGCGGTCCCCAGCACCCTGCCCCACCGCCTGCTGCGGGGCTTCGACTTCGGAGCCGAGATCGGCACCCTCCTGGCCCAGCGGCTCGGCCACCCGTTCCAGGCGCTGCTGGCCAAGGCCTGGCACAGCGGCCGCCAGGCCACCCGCACCGAGACCCAGCGTCGCCGCCTGCCCCGGAAGGCCATCACCGTGAGTCGGGGTGCGAAACCCTCGGGCGTGATCCTGCTGGTGGACGACGTCTGGACCACCGGCACCACCCTCCTGCGCTGCGCCCAGGCCCTGCAGGCGGGAGGCGCCGAGGAAGTGCGCGTGCTGACCCTGTTCCGGGCGCTGTAGGGGCTATCTAAACAGGTCGTATTCGTGGGAGAAGGGCAAAACTCTCGCAGAGGACGCGGAGATGGCTGAGGGTCGCAGAGGACAGCGGTGGTCATCCCCCGAGTCGGGGCCTCCAAGCGCCGCGGGCGGCTGATTCGAAGCTCTCGGCGCCCCTCTGCCCCCTCGTCTTTTCTCTGTGAGAGTGGTTGCTTTTGCCTGGGTGTGCTTGGCGTGTCTTGGCTCTTCCCTGAAATCCCGGATAACCCGTTTGCTGAAAAACCGGGTTCAACCCAGCGGCTGCCGCATGACAGCAGGCCCCCGGGCGGCGCGGAGGTAGGAGGCGGGCCAGGGGGCCTCGACGCCGAGCTCCTGGGCGGCGCGCAGGGGCCAGCGGGGATCCCGCAGCAGCTCGCGGCCCAGCAGGATCAAGTCCGCCGAGCCCTCGGCCAGGATCTGCTCCGCCTGCCGGGACTCGGTGATGAGTCCCACGGCGCCGGTGGGCAAGCCCGTCGCCGCGCGGATGCGGGCCGCGAAGGGCACCTGGTAGCCGGGGCCCACGGGGATCTTCGCGCCGGGCACCAGGCCGCCGGAAGAGCAGTCCACCAGGTCCGCGCCCAGGTCCTTCAGGGCCGCGGCCAGCTGCACGGACTGCTCCAGGTCCCAGCCGCCCTCCACCCAGTCCGTGGCGGAGATGCGCACGAAGAGCGGCAGGCGCTCGGGCCACACGGCACGGACCGCGGCCACCACCTCCCGGGCCAGGCGGGTGCGGTGCTCGAAGGAGCCGCCGTAGTGGTCCCCGCGGTGGTTGGTGAGCGGCGACAGGAACTGGTGCAGCAGGTAGCCGTGGGCGGCGTGGATCTCCACCACCTGGAAGCCCGCGGCCAGGGCCCGGCGGGCGGCGGCCACGAAGGCCTGGACCACCCCGGTGATGCCGGCCTCGTCCAGTTCGGTGGGCACGGTCCAGCCCGCATCGAAGGGCAGGGCGCTGGGGGCCACGGGCACCCAGCCGCCCGCCGCGAGGGGGACACTGCCGCTGCCCTTCCAGGGCGCGGGATTGGAAGCCTTGCGGCCCGCGTGGGCCAGCTGCACGCCGGGCACCACGCCCTGGGCGGCCATGAAGCGCGTGATGGGAATCAGGGCCTCGGCCTGGGCATCGTTCCAGAGCCCCAGGTCGTTGGGGCTGATGCGGGCCTCCGGCGCCACCGCGGCGGCCTCCGTGAGGATCAGCCCCGCCCCGCCCTGGGCCAGTCCGCCGTAGTGCACCGAGTGCCACTCGTTCACCAGCCCGTCCTCCGCCTGGTACTGGCACATGGGCGACACCGCGATGCGGTTGGGCAGCGTGAGGCCGCGCAGGGTTAGGGGGGAGAACAGGTTCGTCATCGGGGCTCCACTTGCTCAGAATGCGGCATGCGACGCATTCTGAGATAGCTAAGGATACTGGGTGATTAGTTCGTCAGGATCGTTGGGTGAGGTGGGATGTGCGGGGTGGTTCCGGCGGGGCGAAAATACGGATCGTTGTGGATGATCGGGAGGGCCGGGGCTCTTCGGTGGGGGCGTTGCTGACACGGATGGAAGGTGTCGCGGTCACGGTAAAACGGCTGCGGACCGGGGACTACCTCATCGAGGGGAAGGCCGTGCTGGAGCGGAAGCGTGTGCCGGATTTTCTGGCGAGCCTGTTCGAGGGCAGGCTGTTCGCGCAGGCCCGGCGGTTGGCCGAGGCGCCGGTGAGGTCTTTCCTCATTCTGGAGGGACCCTCCTCGGAATGGACCCAGCGCCACATCCGGCGGGAGGCCGTCCAGGGGGCGATGCTGACGCTCTCCGTGGTCTTCGGGATCCCGGTGCTGCGTTCCCAGGATGAGGAAGAAACGGCGAGGCTGATTGCCTACACCGCGCGGCAGCTGCACTCCGTATCAATCACCCCGCTGCGTCGGTCCGGGTGGCAGCCCAGGGGGAAGCGGGCCATTCAGCTGCGAGTGCTATCCAGCTTCCCCCGGATCGGAACCAAACGAGCCCAGCGACTCCTGGACCACTTTGGCACCCTGGAAAACATTGTGGCCGCCCCGCAAGAAGCACTGTCCGCAGTCCCCGGCATCGGTAAACAAACGGCCCAGTCCCTCCACTGGGCCGTCCACGAAGAGTCCCTTTCTTACCACGTGTGAATCGTGGGGCAACGCCCCGCGATTCACACCCTCACAGCCCCAAAATCCTCCGCACCTCCCCCTCCAACAGCCCCTCGCGGATCTCGGCCAGCTCGTAGCGGACGCGGGTCATGGGCTTGGTGACTTTCAGGACGCGGGTGAGGTCGATGGGGGTCGCGCTCAGCACCACGTCGCAGGGGGTGGCTTCGATGGTGGCTTCGAGGTCTTTCACCTGGTGCTCGCCGTAGCCCATGGCGGGCAGGATGCCCTTGGCGTTGGGGTATTTCCGGTAGGTGGCGGCGATGGAGTCCACGGCGTAGGGGCTGGGATCCACGATCTCGTGGGCGCCGGCGGCCTTGGCGGCCACGACCCCGGCCCCGTAGGACATGGAGCCGTGCGTCAGCGTGGGGCCGTCCTCGATGACGAGGGCGCGCATCCCCTTCACCAGCTCCGGGCGATCGCAGGTGACGGGGCTGTTGGCGCGGATGACCCGGGCCTTGGGATTCACCAGGGCGGCATTGCGCTCGATGGCGGCGATGTCCGCTTCCCGGGCGCTGTCGCACTTGTTGATGAGGATGATATCGGCCATGCGGAAGTTGGCTTCGCCGGGGTGGTAGGCCAGCTCATGGCCCGAGCGCAGGGGGTCGGCGATGCAGATGTGGAGGTCGCTGCGGTAGAACGGCAGGTCGTTGTTGCCGCCGTCCCACAGGATCACGTCCGCCTCTTGCTCCGCGGCGCGGATGATCTGCTCATAGTCCACGCCAGCGTAGACCACGAAGCCGTTGTCGATGTGCGGCTCGTACTCCTCCCGCTCCTCGATGGTGCACTCGTGCTTGTCGAGGTCGGCGTAGCCCGCGAAGCGCTGGCAGGCCTGGCGGGCCAGGTCCCCGTAGGGCATGGGGTGGCGGATGGCCACCACCTTCTTGCCGAGCTGCTTGAGGATGTTGCTGATGGTGCGGGTGGTCTGGCTCTTGCCCGCACCCGTGCGCACGGCGGTGATGCCGATGACGGGCTTCGTCGAGGTGATCATCGTCTTGGCGGCGCCCAGGAAGGTGAAGTCGCAGTCATGGGCGATGCAGAGGCTGGCCAGGTGCATGGCGGTGGCGTGGGGAACATCCGAGTAGGAGAAGATGGCCTCCTCGATGCGCTCGCGGGCGATGAGGGCCACCAGCTCGGACTCGTCCACGATGGGGATGCCTTCCGGGTAGAGGCCCCCGGCAAGGACGGCTGGATAGCGTCGCCCCTCAATGCCCGGGATCTGGGTGGCGGTGAAGGCCACCACCTGGAAGGCCGGATTGTCCCGGAAGACCGTATTGAAGTTATGGAAGTCCCGCCCAGCGGCTCCCAGGATCACCACGCGTCGTGTCGCCATGACACTATGCCTCTCGGTCCAGCGATGCGCCGACACGCTCGAAGATGGCAGTCATGGCGGCACCGCGACGCCTGGAGCATACGCCCGCGGGGAGGCTCAAGACACCGGGTTGTGGCTTGAATCACAGTCCCGGGATGGGGCTATGCTTTTCCCATGTCATTCATTCCCGCTCTCTCGGCCTTTTCCAGGCGGTTTCGCGTCCTCATCGTGGTCCTGGCCGGTGGCTTTGGCCTCTGGTTGTTGGCAGGGTTTTTTCTGGTGCCCGCCCTGGTTCGCCCCCGGCTTGAGCGGGAGGCCACCCGCTTCCTGAAGCGTCCGGTCACCGTGGCCAAGCTGCGCTTCAATCCGCTCACCCTGGCTACCACCGTGGAGGGGCTGCGGATCGCGGAGCCCCGCGGCGGCGACTGGGTGACCCTGCGCCGCCTCTATGTGAACTACGAGGTCTGGGCCCTCCTCCAGCACACGGTCTCCTTCGCAGCGATCGAGGTGGAAGGGCTGGTGGTGCGCGCCGGACTGGATGCCAAGGGGCGGCTGAACTTCCAGGACCTGCTGGAGGGGGATTCCCCGAAGCCATCCGAACCCCCGGGCGCGCCGGCCTGGATCGTCGAGGTGGGCCACTTCCAGCTGAGTGAGGGGCGCCTAGAGTTCCTGGACCGCACCCTCGTGCCCGCCTACCAGCGCGTGCTCGGCCCCCTCTCCTTCCGGGTCGATGGCCTGCGCACGGAGCTGAACCATCGCAGCGGGTTCACCCTGGAGGCCTGGACCGAGGCCCGGGAGCACCTGCTCTGGAACGGGGACCTGGGCTTCCAGCCCCTGGCCTCCAGGGGCAGCCTGCTGCTGGAGAACCTCCAGCTGGCCCACTACCGGCCCTACGCCGAGCAGCAGCTGGCCAGCGAGGTCCGCAGCGGCACAGCCACCCTGCGGGCCCAGTACCGCTTCGAGTGGGGGAAGGGTAAGCAGGTGGTGGAGCTCTCGGACCTGGGTCTCTCGCTAAAGAACTTCAAACTCGCCGAGCGCGGCGTGGCGGAGTCGGCCTTGGACCTGCCCTCGGTGGAAGTCCAAGGCGGGAAGGCGGACCTGCTGGCGCCCGCGGTGGAGGTGGGCTCGATCCTCGTGGATCAGGGCGCGGTGCGCGTCCAGCGGACCCCGGAGGGCCTGAACCTGGTCCGGATGCTGGCGCCGCCCCACCCGCGCACCCCCAAGGCCGACGCGAAGCCCCTGCAGCTCCTGATCCGGGACCTGCGGCTCCAGGGCCTCCGGCTGGACTGGCAGGACCGGGTGCCCGCCCGTCCCGTGCAGGTGGCGGCGACGGAGGTCAACCTGCACCTGCAGGGCTTCTCCCTGGACCCGGCCGCCCCGACCCGGGCTGCGCTGGACCTGAAGGTCGGCGGCGGCTCGCTGAAGCTGGAGGGCACCCTCCACGCCCTCAAGCCCGCAGGCGACCTGCTTCTCAAGGCCGAGGGGCTGGCCCTGGAGTCCTTCGATCCCTACCTGGACGGGGCCTTGGCGCTACGCGTCGCCTCGGGCAGCCTCGGCGCCGAGGGTCGCCTGCGCTTTGCCTTCGAGGGCCGCCGCACCGATGGTCTGACCTACCAGGGCGCCCTCGCCGTGCAGCAGTTGGAGGTGCGCGACGCGGCCCAGAACGAGCCCTTCCTGCGCTGGAAGCAGCTGCGGCTGGCGGGCCTGGACCTGCGCACCGCGCCCCTGGCCCTGGCCATCCAGACCGTGGCCTGGACCGAGCCCGAGGGGCGGCTGGTGCTGCAGCCGGACGGCCGCACCAACGTGGCCCTGGCCCTGCGCCTGGAGGAGGGCGCCAAGCCCGCGCCGGTGACCGCCTCGGCCGTGCCCGCCACGCCCGCTGCCGCGCCGGACCTGCGGATCCAGAAGGTGGCCATTACCGGGGGCCGGCTCAGCTTCATCGACCGCTCGGTGCAGCCCAACGCGGCCCTGGTGCTGAGCGACCTGGAAGGCGCCTACCTGGGCCTGTCCAGCCGCCCCGACGCCGCCTCCCAGGTGGCCTTCCGCGGCCGCGCCGGGGGCCTCGCGCCCATCACCATCACGGGCCACGCCATGCCCCTGCGGCACGACCTGGATACGGACGTGACCCTGAAGATCCAGGGCGCGGACCTCACGGACTTCACACCCTACACCGGCAAGTACCTGGGCTACACCGTGCAGAAGGGCAAGCTGGATGTGGACGCCCGGCTGCGCATCGACCATCGGAACCTGAAGGCGGAGAACGCCGTGAAGCTGGACCAGTTCTACCTGGGCGAGAAGGTGGAGAGCCCCGACGCCACGGGCCTACCCGTCAAGTTCGGCCTGGCCATCCTGCGCGACCGCAGAGGGGTCATCGCCTTCGACCTTCCCATCGAGGGCAGCCTGGACGATCCGGATGTGAAATACGGCAAGCTGGTCTGGAAGGCCATCTTCGGACTCCTGGGGAAGATCGCCACCTCGCCCTTCACCCTGATCGGCAGCCTCTTCGGGGGCGATGCCGGGGACCTCAGCAGCGTCGCCTTCGCGCCGGGCTCCAGCGGCCTCGAGCCTGCTGCCACGGCCCGGCTGCAGGTCCTGGGCAAGGCGCTCCAGGAGCGCCCCTCGCTGCGCCTGGAAGCCGAGGGCGCGGTGGACGCGGACCAGGACGGCGCGGTCCTGCGCCGCACCGCCTTGGAGGTGCTGCTGCGGCGGACCCGGGCGCGGGCCCTGAAGCTTGCCGAGGAGGGGCCGGTGCCCCCATCGGAGCGCGGGCGCTGGCTCCATGCGGCCTTCGAGGTTGCCTTCCCGCCCGTCAAGGGAGCCCCGGCCACGCCGCCACCCCCGCCCGCGGAGCTGGAGCAGCGGCTGCTGGGCACCCTGGCGCCGGATCCCGCCGAGCTGACCCAGCTGGCCGACCGCCGCGCCAAGGCCGTGCTGGCCTGGCTGCTGGACAACGCCAAGGCCGATCCCGAGCGAGTCTTCCAGGTGCGCACCGGCCAGGCCAAGGGCGCGGCGGTGGCGTTCACCCTGAAGTAGGACTGCAGGGTGGGGCCACGCCCAACTCCAGGCCTTCAGAGAAAAAGTGGAACCGCAGATGACGCAGACTTGCACAGATGGGCGCTGAACGGGCCCTCTAAGCGATAAACCACCCCTGCCGGGCTCACGGGCCTGTGGCGCGCATCTGTGTCATCTGCGCCATCTGCGGTTTGCTTGCTTTTGGCTGAGGCTGCTCGGTCGGTGGAGATGAGTCGGTCAGCGC
>CAIRAS010000112.1 GCA_903876615.1 uncultured Holophagaceae bacterium | reverse complement strand
TGGTGGTCTTCGTGCTCTTCCTGCTGGTGTTGCTCTTCAAGCCCTCGGGCCTGATGGGCAAGTCGCGGACTTGAGGAGAACATCATGAACAAGACCATCCTCAAGAGCGCCTTCAACATCCTTCTCGTGGTCGGCCTGCTGCTCATCCCCCGCTACGTGGAGAGCCCCTACGCCCTCCACATGATGATCCTGCTCTTCATGAGCGTGGCCCAGGGCCAGAGCTGGAACATCCTCGGCGGCTATGCGGGGCAGCACTCTGTGGGCCACGCCGCCTACTTCGGGGTGGGCGCTTACACCACCATGATGCTCATGCACAGCAAGGGGGTCGTCCCCTGGGTTGGCGTCTGGGCGGGCATGGCCGCGGTGGTCGTGGTGGCGCTCATCATCGGCAGCATCTGCTTCCGCCTCCGGGGCCCCTACTTCGTCCTTGCCTCCATTGCGGTGGCCGAGATCATGCGCCTGTCGGCCATCAACCTCACCCCCCTGACCAACGGGGCCGAGGGGATCCTGGCCACGGAGATCCCGGCCTTCAAGATCGGGGCCACTGTGGTGACGGACTTCGTGACCAAGGTCCCCTTCTACTACATCGGACTCTTCCTGGTCCTGCTCACCCTCGCGGTCACCTACTGGGTGCAGCACTCCAAGCTCGGCTACTTCTTCCAGGCCATCCGTGAGGACCAGGACGCGGCCCACTCCCTGGGCATCAACATTGCGCTCTACAAGAACATCGGCCTGGTGATCTCGGCGGTCCTGACCTCCCTGGCCGGCAGCTTCTATGGCATCTACGTGGGCTTCGTGGATCCCCCCACCGTGTTGGGCCTGGATGTCTCTGTCCAGATCATGCTCATCTGCATCATCGGCGGCATGGGTACCATCTGGGGGCCCGTGCTGGGTTCCCTCATCCTGGTGCCGCTGTCCGAGGCCCTGCGCAGCAACATGGTCACGGACCTGCTGGTGAAGATCGGCATGGTCAATGCCGATTCTAGGATTGGGATCTTCCTTAAGGAGAACCTCTCCCACGCCCATGTCCTGCTCTACGGCATCCTCGTGGTACTGGTGATCCTCTTCATGCCGGACGGCCTCATGGGGTTCGTCAAGAAGCTGGCCGCGCGCCGGAATCGGGAGGCGGTCTGATGGCCATCCTGGAAATCAAGAACGTCAGCAAGTTCTTCGGCGGCCTCGCGGCCAACTCGGATGTCAGCTTCGACGTCCACGAGGGCATGATCATGGGCCTCATCGGCCCCAATGGCGCCGGGAAGACCACCCTGTTCAACTGCATCACGGGCTACTATCCGCCCTCCAAGGGCGAAGTCATCTTCAACGGCCGGAAGTTGAATGGGCTCGACCCCGACAAGGTCTGCATGCTTGGCATGGTGCGTACCTGGCAGAAGGTGCGGCCCCTGGCCAAGCTCTCTGTGGTGGACAACGTGATGGTGGGTGCCTTGGCGCGGACCTCCTCGCTGAAGGTTGCCCGCGAGATGGCCATGGAACAGATCAAGGTGGTCCGCATGGAGCACCGGACCAACTTCCTGGCCGGCGGCCTGCCCATTGGCGAGCGCAAGAAGCTGGAAGTGGCGCGAGCCCTGGCGACGCAGCCTAAGATCCTGCTCCTGGACGAGGTGATGGGCGGCCTCAACCCTGCCGAGAGCGAAGAGATCATCCAGCTCATCCTGGACATCAAGCAGCGCGGCCTCACGCAGATGGTCATCGAGCACGACATGAAGGCGATCATGCGGATCTCCGACCGTATTGTGGTCCTGACCTCGGGCGAGAAGCTCACCGAGGGCTCGCCCCAGGAAGTCGTCAGCAACCCCGATGTGATCAGCGCCTACCTCGGTGAACCCCATGCTTAAAATTGACAAGCTCAACTTCGCCTACGGTGACCTGAAGGTGCTCTGGGACGTCGACCTGGAAGTCCACAAGGGTGAGATCGTGACCGTGGTGGGCGCCAACGGCGCTGGTAAGTCCACGACCCTCAAGAACATCTCCCGACTGGTCAAGCCCGCCTCGGGCACCATCACGTTTGACGGGCAGGACCTCAGCAAGATGCAGTCCCACCACGTGGTGGAAGCGGGGCTCATCCAGGTTCCGGAAGGCCGGCGGATCTTTCCCGAGATGACCGTGATGGAGAACCTCCGCATGGGGTCCTACGTCAAGGCCACCCGGGGCGACCGGCAGAAGAACATCGACTGGGTCTTCGAGTTGTTCCCCCGGCTCAAGGAACGCGAGAAGCAACTGGGCGGCACCATGTCCGGCGGCGAGCAGCAGATGCTAGCCATCGCCCGGGGTCTCATGGCCAACCCCAAGGTGCTGCTGCTGGATGAGCCCTCCCTCGGTCTTTCGCCCCTGCTGGTGAAGAACATCTTCGACATCATCACCGGCATCAACAAGGAAGGCGTTACCATCCTGCTGGTGGAGCAGAATGTCTACCAGTCCCTCCGCATTTCCCACCGGGCCTATGTGATGGAAACCGGACGGGTCGTGCTTACGGGCAAGGGCGATGAGCTGCTGAATGACGAACACATCAAAAAAGCCTTCCTGGGCATGTGAGGAGAAGTCAATGACCACCGTTGAAAAGTGGATGACCAAGAACCCCTACACCATCGATCAGGACGCCTCGATCATCGAGGCCATCCACCTGTTGAAGGAGAAGGGTGTGCGGCGGCTGCCCGTCACGGCCGGAGGCCGTTTCGTGGGCCTCATCACGGATCGCATGATCAAGGACTACAGCCCCGGCAAGGCCACCAGCCTGGACACCTGGGAAGTCCACTACCTGCTGTCCAAGACCCCGGTGAAGGACCTAATGAACACGGCGCCCATGACGGTGGCCCCGGAGACGGACCTCAGCACCGCCGCCCAGGCGATCCTGGACCACAAGCTCTACGGCCTGTGTGTGGTGGATGCCAAGGGCGATCTGGTCGGCATCATGTCCGTGGGCGACATGCTCAAGGCCGTGGTGGAGTTCACCAAGCCCGCCAAGTAGCCACCGTCCCGCCAGCCTCCAGGGATCCGGTTGACCATTCCTCCAGATCCCCGGGATGATGCAGGGGCCTTCGAGTGCCTAGCCAAACCCCACGGAGCCGCGCGAGGGGTGCCTGGCTTCCTCGCGGCACCGCGGGGTTTTGTTAGGCATTCTTAGCCCACAGGAGCACCCTTGCCCATGACTGACCGCCTTCAGGCGCTGCGTACTGGCTTCGCCCGAACCTTCTGGGTGGCCAACACCCTGGAGCTCTTCGAGCGCCTGGCCTTCTACGGGTCCAAGGCCGTGCTGGCCGTCTACCTGGTGGAGAAGGTTGGCCTGGGCCGGACCGGGAGCACCCTGGTCGGCCTCTACGGCTTCGCGGTGTTCTTTCTGCCGACCCTGGCCGGGCCGCTGGTGGACCGCTACGGCTTCCGGCGCAGCCTCATCGCCTGCTTCAGCATCTTCAGCCTGGGCTACTTCGCCATCGGCCTCGCGGGGCTCTCCCTGGGCAAGGGCCTCGTGGCGGCTGTGGGCACGACACCCTACGTGATCGGCGCCCTGCTGCTGACCGCCATCGGCGGCTCCCTCATCAAGCCCTGCGTGGTCGGCACCGTGGCCCGCACGACGACTCCCGAGACCAAGTCCCTGGGCTACTCGATCTACTACACCCTCGTGAACCTGGGCGGCGCCATGGGACCCCTGCTGGGTCTCCAGGTGCGGGAAGGGCTCGGCATCGAGTACGTGCTGGTGATGTCGGCCGCCACCTCCGCCTTCAACCTGGTCGGCACCCTGGTGTTCTTCAAGGAACCCGAGGGCGGCGTGCCGGCGGGCGAGCTCCGCAGCCTGGGGCGGACGCTGAGGGACATGGGCCGGGTCTTCACCGACCTGCGCTTCATGAGCTTCCTCGTGATCTTCTCGGGCTTCTGGATCATGTTCTGGCAGATCTTCTACGGCCTGCCGTTCTACGTGCGGGACGCGCTCCACTTCTCGCGCTTCGAGCTCATCGAGACCGTGGACTCCTGGGCCATCATCCTGCTCACGGTGCCGGTGACGGCCCTCATGCGGAAGGTGCGGCCCATCCTGGCCATGTCCTCAGGCTTCGCCATCGCCAGCCTGGGCTGGGTCATCATCGGCGCCGTCCCCACCCTGAGCGCCACCATCGCCGGCATCGTGGTCTTCGCCGTGGGCGAGGCCATGCAGGCCCCCCGGTTCTACGAATATGTCGCGGACCTGGCGCCCCCGGATCAGGTGGCCACCTACATGGGCTTCGCCTTCCTGCCCGTGGCCATCGGGGCCCTGGTGGCGGGCTACCTGAGCGGCTTCCTGGTGGACAACTTCCTGAAGCAGTCCTACCGCCCCGGCATGATGTGGTTTGTGCTGGCGGGTGTGGGCGGTGTCTCGACGGTCCTCATGCTGCTCTACGACCGTTTCGTGGCGCCCCACAAGCAGTCGGCTGAAGCCTAGAGGTACCGCGACAGGAACTCCCACATGGCCTGGTAGCGCGCCCAGCGGTGCTGGGGGGCTCTCGGGCTGTGATCGGAGCCCGGCAGCAGCACCAGCTGGACGGAGTGTCCGGCCTTCTGCAGCGCGTCGATGAGCATGACGCTGTTCTGCGGGTGCACGTTGTCGTCCAGGGTGCCGTGCAGCAGCAGCAGCTTGCCGGACAGGTTTGCCGCGGCCTTCAGCACCGAGCTGGACTCGTAGCCGGCCTTGTTGTCCGCGGGCAGGCCCATGTAGCGCTCGGTGTAGATGCTGTCGTAGAGCTTCCAGTCCACCACCGGCGCCCCGGCGATGCCCAGCTTCCAGGCCTTGCTGTGGGTGAGGGCGAAGGTGACCATGAAGCCGCCGTAGCTCCACCCGTCCAGGCAGAGCCGGTCCAGGTCCGCCCAGCCCTGGGCCTTCAGCCAGGCGTGGCCGTCCAGCTGGTCCTGCAGCTCCTGGGCGCCCAGGTCCCGGTGGATGCCGTGGGCGCTGGCGAGGCCCTTGCCCGAGGCGCTGCGGTTGTCGCAGATCCAGGTGGCGATGCCGTGCTGGGCCAGGAACTGGAACCAGCTCATGGAGCGGTTCCAGGTGTTCCCAACGGTGGGAGCCGCGGGGCCCCCGTAGATGTACTGGTAGACCGGATACTTCTTGGCGGGATCAAAGTCCACGGGCCGCACCAGCATGGTCTCCATGAGGAAGCCGTCCCGGGTCTTGACCTGCTGGAAGCTCACCTGGCCGAGCTTCAGGGCCTTCCAGTCGGCGCCGGGGTTGGCGTCGATGAGGCGCCGTAGCTTGCCGGAGCCCTCATGGAGCGCCTGCTGGGGCGGCGTATGGACATCGCTCCAGGTGTCCAGGAAAGCCGTGAAGGTGGCGTTGAACTTCACGCGGTGGGTGCCGGGGCGCTCGGTGAGGCGGGTGAAGCCCTTGCCGTCGAGGCCGATGCGGCAGGCATCGAGGGTGATGGGGCTGCGCTCGGTCGCGTCGAAGTAGACCTGCCGGGCCTCGGCATCCACACCGTGGACCTTTCGCACGTCCCAGGCGCCGGTGGTGACGGCACCAACCAGGCTGCCCTCTTTGTCATAGCGGTAGAGGTGCTGGCGGCCCGTGCGGCTGGACTCCCAGAGGAAGCCACCGTCCGGCAGGAACCAGGGCAGGGGCAGGCGCTCCTGCCAGGCCTTGCTGCTCTCGCGGAGCAGCGCGCGCGAGGCGGTGCCCTGGTGGCGGCGCAGGTCCAGCCAGGACTGGATGCGGTCCTGGTAGGCCGCCAGCAGGCGCCCTTCAGGATCCCAGCCCACCTGCACGATGAGCGTCTCCTGGCCCGGGTAGGGGTTCTCCATCCACGTGATCTGACCCTGCAGGTCTACGATGCCCAGGCGGGCGACCGGGTTGGGATCCCCGGCCTTGGGGTAGCGGGCGGTCAGGGGCTTCTGGGGTTGGGTGCGGTCGTCCAGCAGGGTGAAGGCCGGGACCTTGGTCTCGTCCAGGCTCAGGTAGGCCACGCGCCGGGAGTCTGGGGACCACCAGAAGGCACCGAAGCCGCCCCGGCCGTAGAGCTCCTCCTGATAAACCCAGTCCAGGCGGCCATTGAAGACCGTGGCGCTGCCGCCCGTGGTGAGGCGGGTCTCCTGGCCCGAGGCGACCTCGGTCCGGTAGAGGTCATTGCCGCGCAGGTAGGCCACCTGGAGGCCGTCGGGGCTGAAGGTGGGCTCGTCGGCCTTGCCGCCGATCAACCGCCGCACCGAGGCCCCTTTTAGCTCCACCAGGAAGGTCTCCCCGGCGACGGCCAGCAGGAAGGCGCTGCGGTCCGGGTTCCAGATCAGAGTGCCCCGATCCAGGGCGGCCTTGGCTGCGGCCTCCGCGACGCCGGCCCCGGCCAGGGCCTTCTCGATGGGGCTGGCGTCCAGCAGGGGCTTGGCTTCCCAGGTGGCGGGGTCCACCCGCAGCAGGGCGACCCGGTTGCCGTCCCGGTTGGTCCGCAGGAGTCCGCCGTCCGGGAGCCAGTCCAGGCGGGTGGCGGCGGGGCCTTCATAAGCCTTCCGGAGGGTCGGATGGCCGACGGCCTCGAGGGTCAGGGCGCCGGTGCTCTGAGCGAGCAGGCTGGAGGCGAGGAGCAGGCAGGCCAGGGCGGTGCGCAGCGACATGGGAACTCCGGGGGGACGACGGATGGGCATCCCGGGGGCAGGGCAGGGTCAGGGTGGCGTGGGGCCTCAGGCGGGCAGGTGCGGCCGGGTCAGGTTGCGGTGCCCGTCGGCTGTGACCAGCAGGTTGTCCTCAATCCGGATGCCGCCACAGGGGGTGAGCTCATCGATGAGCTTCCAGTCGAAGCTGTTCCGGTATTCGTTGTCCCGGAAGGGCCGCAGCAGCATGGGGATGAAGTAGAGGCCCGGCTCCACCGTGAATACCTGGCCTTCGTCGATGGTGCGGGTGGTGCGGAGGAAGGGGTGCTGGGGCGGCGGCGGCGCGGGGGTGCCATCGGGCGCGCCCTGACGGCCGGCCACGTCGTGCACCTGGATGCCCAGGTGATGGCCCAGGCCGTGGGGGAAGAAGGGGCGGGTGAGGCCATCGGTGACGGCTTCATCGGGGCTGACCTTCAGGATGCCCTGCTCCTGCAGCAGACCGGCGATGAGCAGGTGCCCCTGCTGGTGGAGGTCGCCGTAGGGCAGCTGGGGCTTCACCATGGCGCAGAGGTCCAGCTCGATCTGGACCATGCCGTCGATGAGCGCCGCGAACCGGGGGTCGCAGTGGGGCGCCGCCAGGGTCCGGGTGATGTCGGCGGCGTAGCCGCGGACCTGGGCGCCGGCGTCGATGAGCATGACCGCACCGTGCTTCAGCCCGCGCTTGCCCTCGTAGTGGAGGGTGGCGCCCTTCTCGTTGAGGGCCACGATGCTGCCGTAGGGCATCTCGTGATCCACGATGCCCGCAGCCTGCACGTAGGCGTAGTGGATTTCGAGCTCGCTGGCCCCGGCCAGGAAGGCCGCCCGGGCGGCCCGGTGGCCCCGGGCCGCGATGACCGTGGCCTCGTCGATGCACTGGACCTCGTAGGCGCTCTTGGTGGTGCGGTTCCAGTCCAGGTGGGCCGTCAGCAGGGCGGGGTTCACCTCCAGGCCCGCGGCCTCGGCCCGGTCAGACTCATTGCCGATGTAGGCCGCCCGGCCCAGGGTGCCGAGCCGCTTCCAGACGTCCTCCACGGTGCCGCCGACCTCCTCGAGGTCGAAGGCGTCTGCCCAGAAGGGCTCGCCCAGGGGGGCCTGCTCGTACCAGAAGTCCTCGGGAGCGTAGCGGATGAGGCGCGGCCGCTGGCCGGGGCGGATCACCAGCACGTGGTGGGGCCCGGTCATGGGGCACCAGTGGGCGAAGTGGGGGGTCGGGTGGAACGGCGCTTCCTGGTCGTCGGCGAAGTGGGTGTAGATCTTGCCGCTGGAGATCACCAGGGCGTCGTGGCCGGTCTCGGCGAGGGCCGCAGCGGTGGTGCGCTGGCGCTCGGCGAGGTGGCTTTGGAAGAGGGTGGCGAGATCGGTCATGGGGTCATCCAGGTGAGCCTTCAGGTTGTCAGAGGAACGGAGGTTCGGAAAGTCAGAGGAAGCGGAGCGGCTTCTCCTCGGGGGCGAACCCGTGGCGGACCGCCTTCTCGAAGAACAGGGCCAGGCTCTCCCGCTCCGCCTCGCCCAGGGTGTAGCTGATGTTCTCGGTGAGGTATTCGTGGAGCTCGATCTTGGTCCAGCCGATGGTCCGCCGGGCCTCCTCCACGATGTCTGGTAGCTGGGCCAGGCCGATCTCCAGGCTCTTGTGGAAGAAGGGCCCCACGCCTCCGGGCACCTTCAGGACCGGCGCATCCTTCCGCACCAGCCACAGGGCGAAGACGAAGGGGAGGCCGGTCCAGGTATGCCATTCCTCGGCCAAGTCCAGCACGAAGAGGCCTTGGCGGGGTGCGCGCATGGCCGCGTCACCGATCATCAGGGCCGCGTCGTTGCCCTCGAGCATCGCGGGCAGGTCCGGCCCCATGTCCACCACTTCCGGGCTCACGCCGTAGCGCTCGCGGAGCAGCAGCTGGGCCAGGACCACACTGGTGCGGCTGGAGGTGTCCAGGGCCAGGCTCCGGATCTGCTCGGGCGGGACCTTCGACAGGATCACCACGCTGCGCACCCGCTTGGGCGAGGCGATGCAGAGCCCCGGTACGATGAGCAGGTCCGGGATCCGCAGGTACTCGATGGAGCTGACGATGCCCGCGTCCACCTCGCCCGCCCGCAGGCGGTCGGCACAGACCGACGGGTAGTGGAACTTCAGGTGGAAGTGCTCCCAGCCCAGCCCGTGCTTGAACCCCTGGTTCAGGGGGGCGGCGTTGAGGTAGTCGATGATGGAGAGGCGGAAGGGGGACTCAGGCATGGCTTGAGTCTAGGAGCCAAGGCGGCGCGCGTGAAAGCCTTCTGCGATTCCCTTGCAGGTCGCGGCTGCCCTGGCATGATGACTCCATGCTCCTCTGGCACTACGAGCTGACCACTCCCATGGGACCGATGCGCGCCGCCTTCGACGGCCGTGGCAGGCTCCAGGAGCTGGTGCTGGAGGGTCATGATCCCCGCAAGACCAGCCCGCTGCCCCCCCGGGAACAGCGGGAGGCGAAGCGCTTCCTGGACCGTCAGATCGAGGCCTATCTGGCGGGCACCCTGCGCACCTTCACCGTGCCCCTGGACCCCCAGGGGACCGCCACGGAGCTGCGCGTCCTGGAGACCATCCGGACCATTCCCTACGGCCAGACCCGGCAGCCGGCGGACCTGGCCGCCTGGCTGGGCATCGATGAGGACGTGGTGGTCATGGCCTGCGCGGGCAACCCCATCGTCCTGCTGATCCCCGCCCACCGGGTGATCCTGCCAGGCGATGGCCCTCTCCCGAAAGCCTTGCGGCACCTTGAGACAGGGATGAGATGGCAGAAGCCCTGATAACAAAAAACCGTGATTCTGCCATGCTGGAGCCCATGCCAGAGACCCTTCACATGCTCAGCACACCCTTTGGGGAGTTGGGCGCAGCCTTCGATGGCGATGGGCGTCTGACGCAGCTGGTCCGGGTCTACAAGGCGCCCCCGGCACCGCCCGAGGGGCCGCTGCCCCGGAGCCTGCCCTACCTGCGGCGCCAGCTGGAGGCCTATTTCTCGGGCAACCTGCGCGACTTCAACATCCCCATGTTCGTGGAAGGCACCGACTTCCAGCGGCGGGTCTGGAAGGAACTGCAGAAGATCCCCTACGGCCAGGCGGTCAGCTACCTGGAGCTGGCGCGCCGCCTGGGCGACGAGAAGTGCATCCGGGCCGCGGCCCGCGCCAACGCGGCGAACCCCATCGCCATCCTGATCCCCTGCCACCGGGTGATCGGCTCCGACGGCTCCCTCGTGGGTTACGCCGGTGGGCTGGACATGAAGGAGTTCCTGCTGCGCCTGGAGGGGGTCCTCCCCAAGGCGCCACCCCAGCCGAGGCTGCCGCTGAGCTGGGACTGATCAGGAGGGGAGAACCCGCAGGGGGCCGCGCTCCAGCTCGAGCCGGGTCTCGCCGGTGGCGCCGAAGGCCGCCTTCAGATGGGCGATGCCCCGCTCCATGTCCACGGCCCCGCAGCTGAAGAAGTCCACGGCGGCGAAGCCGTGCTCGGGCCAGGTGTGGATGGCGAGGTGGCTCTCGGCGATGATCACGGCGCCGCTGACCCCATGGGGGCTGAAGTGGTGGAAGCTGTGGGTGACGATGGTGGCGCCGGAGGCGGTGGCGGCCTCGAGCATGGCCTGGGTGATCCCCTCGAGGTCGGCCAGGGGGGCGGCCTCGCAGCCCGTGAACTCGGTGAGCAGGTGGCGGCCCAGGGCGCTCATGGGACTCGGGTCAAGAGCGCCACGCACTCCACGTGGCTGGTGAGGGGGAAGAGGTCCAGCACGGCCAGCTGGTCCAGCCGCCAGACCCCCGCCAGCCGCTTCACGTCCCGGCAGAAGGCGGCGCCGTCGCAGCCCACCAGCACCAGGGTGCCCGCGCCCGCGGTGGTCAGCCGGTCACAGAGGGCGGGTTCCAGGCCCGCCCGGGGCGGATCGAGCAGGATCACATCCTCGGGCTGGCCGAGGCCTTCGGGCACCCACTCCGCCACGTCAGCCACCAGGCACTCGGCGGGCAGGCCCGCGGCCTCGAGGTTGCGCCGGGCCCAGGCCACGGCCGCGGTGCCGGATTCGACCAGCACCCGGTTCTGGAAGCGGTCGCCCAGCAGCGCGGAAAAGAGGCCGACGCCGCCATAGAGGTCGAACAGGGTCTGGCCCTGGACCTTCCAGTCCCGCAGCAGGCCTCCGAAGGCCTCGGCGGCCCAGGGTGGGCTCACCTGGAAGAAGGCGCCGGGCTCGTGGCAGAGCACGGCCTCGCCCAGCTGGTGGCGGATGGGTTCGGTGGCGCGGTGCCAGCCATCGGGCTCGAGGGACCAGGTCCGGCTCCGCTCATCGGTGGCCCACACCTGGCCCGCGGGACTGCCCGTGGAGAGCTCCCAGCGTCCGGGGCGGGTCGTGAGCGCCTGGCCCAGGATGCCCTGCAGCAGCCGGGGGATGGCCTCCGAGAGGGGGTCGGCCGCGGCGGGGCAGGTGGAGACCGGCACCAGGGCGTGGCTGTGCCGTCGGAAGTAGCCGAGGGAGGCGCCGTCCCAGTGCAGCTGGATCCGGTGGCGGCGGGCCGTGTCCGGGGCGGGATGCCAGGTCCAGGGCTGGTCTTCGCCCAGCTGGCGCCGCAGCAGGTCCGCGACCATCAGGCGCTTGAGTTCGGGGCCGTGACGGCCCGCTTCCCAGAGCTCACAGCCGCCGCAGAGGTCGGCCACGGCACAGGCGGCGGGGGCCCTCCGTGGGTCCCGGGTGACCCAGCGGGTGACCCGGCCTTCGCCGTGGCGGGCCTTCCAGATGACCTCGGCCTCGACGACTTCGCCTGGAAAGAGGGCGAGCGGCGCCTCCAGCAGGAGCAGGCGGCCATCCTCGGCCCGGCCCACGCCCTTGCCCCCCCAGGCGAGACGCTCGATGGATCCCCGCCATCCTTCGGTACGTGCAGGGGAATTCCGATATGCTGGCGGAACCCCTCTCTTTTTGGAGCCTGATTCCGCCTTGCGATTCACCGTAGCCGTACCCCCAAAGCACCGTAACACCCTCCTGGATTGCGTTGCAGGGGAGATGCGCGGAGCCCTGGTCTTCCAGGAGTGCGCGCCAGCCGACGTGGTGATCGGTGTGCCCGGGGAGGGAGCCTTCGTCTCCTGCCACGCCTGGCCCGGTCCGGATGCGGCGGTGGCCCTGCTGAAGGCCGGCTGGGAGCGCGCCAAGGACCGGCGGTCCATGGAGCGGCTTCACGAGGTGGGCCGGGCGCTGGCCTCCGAGCAGAACCTGGACCGGCTGCTGGACCTGATCCTCACCAAGGCCCGGGAGCTGGTGAAAGCCGAGGCCGGCTCCATCTACCTGCTGTCCGGGGAGGCGGACCGGCGGGAGCTCCTCTTCGCGCACACGCAGAACGCCCGGGTGAGCCTGCCCTTCCACCGCATCGTGATGCCCGCCACCCGCCAGACCCTGGCGGGGTTCGTGGCGCTCAGCGGGGAGACCCTCAACATCCGGGACGTCTACCGCATTCCGGAGGAGGCCCCCTATCGCTTCAACGATGCCTTTGACCGCCAGGCGGGCTACCGCACGACCTCGATCCTGGTGGTGCCCATGCAGGACACCGAAGGCCAGGTCCTGGGTGTGCTGCAGCTGCTGAATCGATTGGAAGAGGACTCCGGGGACGGGGGCAGCTTCACGGCGGAGGATCAGGCCCTGGCCCAGAGCCTCGCGGGGCAGGCGGCGGTGGCCGTGAAGAACGCCCAGCTGCGCCAGGAGATCGAGTTGCTCTTCGAAGGCTTCGTCGCGGCCTCGGTGCAGGCCATCGAGTCCCGGGATCCGGTCACCAGCGGACACTCCGGGCGGGTCGCGGACCTGACCGTGGCCCTGGCCGAGGCGGTGAACGCCACTCCCAATGGCACCTATGGCGACCTGCGCTTCACGGACCGTCAATTGCGGGAGCTCCGCTACGCCAGCCTCCTCCACGACTTCGGCAAGGTGGGCGTCCGGGAGCAGGTGCTGGTCAAAGCCAAGAAACTCGAGCCCAGTCAGCTGGAGGTCATCCTGCAGCGCCTCCGCCAGCGGGAGATGGAGGAGAGCCTGGAGCTGCTGGCCCTTGCCTGGAAAGGTGGCCAGGCCTTCGAGCCTGCGCGCTGGGAGCAGGCGCTGCGGGACCGCCAGGCCGAGACGGAGCGGCTCATGCACCTGGTCAGCCAGAGCAACGAGCCCACGGTCCTGGCCCAGGAAGTGGTCGAGGGACTGGGGCTGCTCGAGAACCTCTCCTACACGCACTGGAGCGGCGAGCGCCGGGGCCTGGTCGAGCCTGCCAACCTCGCCAGCCTGAGGATCCGCCGCGGAAGCCTCTCCGAGGCCGAGCGCCTCGAGATCGAGAGCCACGTGACCCATACCTTCCGGTTTCTGGAGCGCATCCCGTGGACGCGGGACTTGGCCGGGGTGCCCGAGATCGCCTACGCCCATCACGAGCGGCTCAGCGGCCGGGGCTATCCCCGGCAGCTTGGGGCCGGGGAGATTCCGGTCCAGGCCCGGGCCATGGCCATCGCCGACATCTTCGACGCCCTGACGGCCCGGGACCGGCCTTACAAGAGCGCGGTGCCTCTGGAGCGCAGCCTGGCCATCCTCGACGAGGAGGCCCGGAGTGGGGCCATTGACCGTCCCCTGCTGGACCTCTTCATCGAGGCCCGGGTGTTCGAGCGCACCACGCCCCAGAGCTGAGGCTGGAGGCGGAGCGCAGATGCCGGTAAGCTAAACGATTGGAGTTGTCATGTCCGAACGCGAACCGCGCACCATCGATCTGCAGGGGATCATGGATCTGCTGCCCCACCGCTACCCGCTGCTGCTGGTGGACCGGATCCTGGATTTCGAGCCGAAGGACTGGATCCGCGGCCTGAAGAATGTCAGCTACAACGAAGAGATTTTCCAGGGGCACTTCCCCAGCCGGCCCGTGTTCCCGGGCGTCTACATCGTGGAGGCCATGGCCCAGACCGGGGGCTGCCTCCTCCTGCGGGAGTTCGAGGACCGCGCCAAGAAAGTCATCTACTTCATGGGCATCGACAAGGTGAAGTTCCGCAAGCCCGTGCAGCCCGGGGATCAGCTGGTCATGGAAGTGAAGGTGCTCCAGTTCAAGGGCCGCATCTGCAAGATGCGCGGAGAGGCCTTCGTGGGTGGCCAGAAGGTCGCCGAGGCCGAGTTCATGTCCATGCTGATGGATCTGACGGAGGGAGAGTCGAAATGAGCGCACAAGTCCACCCGAGCAGCGTGGTAAGTCCCGAAGCCCGTCTGGGCGAAGGCGTGGTGGTGGGGCCCTTCTGCGTCATCGAGGGCAACGCGGTCATCGGGGCCCGCACCCTGCTCCGCAGCCACATCGTCATCGGCCCCACACGGAGCTGGGCGAGGACAAC